>JACVJA010000218.1 GCA_015661035.1 Candidatus Calidifonticultor daggyaiensis
AGAAAGTGATAAGCCCAAAATAATTACTTTTGTTATTGAACAAACAGGTGGAGATGTTTATAAAGCAGCAGAAAAAGTTTTTAATAAGGCTTTAGAAAATTCAAAATTAGCTAAAGAAATGATAAGTTCTATAATTGCTACAGGTTATGGAAGATTAAGTATTCCATTTGCAAATAAAAATATAACCGAGATAAGTTGCCATGCAAGAGGTGTTGTTTATTTTTTTCCTGATGTTAAAACCGTAATAGATATTGGTGGGCAGGACAGCAAAGTTATAAAACTTGATAACACCCAAAATCCAGTTGATTTTTTAATGAATGATAAGTGTGCAGCAGGTACAGGCCGTTTTTTAGAAGTGATGGCAAAAGCACTAGAAATAGATATAAAAAAATTTGCTGAAATTTTTTTAGATACAAAAGAAAAAGTAGATATTTCATCAACCTGCACAGTATTTGCTGAATCAGAAATTGTCTCTTTAATTGGACATGGTGTTAATAAAAATAAAATAATAAAAGGATTAATTTATTCGATTACTAACAGAATTATTTCTATGGTTGAAAGGATAGGACTTGAAGAGCCTGTTTGTATAACTGGTGGTGTTGCAAAAAATATAGCAGTAGTAAAAGCATTAGAAGAAAAATTAAATGTAAGAATTAAGGTTTGTCCAGAGCCTCAAATAACAGGTGCTCTAGGCGCTGCACTTTTAGCTATTTAGGTTTAGCTATTTAAATTTAGCTATTTAAAGTCTATTTGGAAACTTATTACAAATCTATTTGAAATTTAAAATCTTTTAATAATTCTATTTTAAATATGCAGCAGTATTTATTTTGTTTTATTTTGTTTTGTTTTAAAAAATATTTTTGCTTCTTGTTATTTTTGCTTTTTATATAAAGCATTAATTTTTATATAATCATATGAGATATCGCTCGTTAAAACTTTCGCCCAGCAAGTTCCTATATTTAAATTAACCCTAAATTTAATTAGCTTATGCTTTAAAAGTTCATTAACATAAAATTCATCAAAATCAATACTGGTACCCTTTTTCATTAGCAAAGCATCATTTATAAAAATATCAATTTTATTTACTTCCAAATCATCTTCTTCATAAGAACCAATTGCAGCAGCTATTCTCCCCCAGTTTATATCTTCACCATACATTGCTGTCTTAAAAAGAATAGAATTTGCAATTTTTTTACCTATTTTCCTTGCCTGCTCAAAACTCATTGCACCCGTAACTTCTATTTCTATAAACTTTGTTGCACCTTCTGCATCTTCTACAACTTTTCTTGCAAGCTCTTCAAGACATTTAAATAATGCCATCTTAAAATGATTAAAACCAGAATTAAGATTTAACTTTTGATCATAATCTTTTTTTATCTCAGAATTTGTCTTGTTATTTGAAACAACTATAATCATATCATTTGTACTTTGACAGCCATCAGTAGATATGCTGTTAAAAGTGACTTCGACACTTTCCTTTAAAGCTTCATCCAGTAAATTTACAGAAATTTTAGCATTTGTAGCTATAAAAGCTAAAGTCGTTGCCATATTTGGTTCAATCATTACTGAACCTTTTGCGATACCACCAATATATACATCTTCGCCATTTGAATTATACTTTAGTGCAAACTCTTTAGCATGCTTATCAATAGTTAAAATTGCCTTAGCTGTTCGATGGCCATTATATTCGCTTAAATTCTTACTGCAATAAATTATACCCTTTTCAATTTTATCTAGTGGAAGTTTTTTCCCAATTCTCCCTGTTGATGATACAAGTATGTTTTCTTGGTTTATGTTTAAATATTTTGATGCAAGGGTTATTGTTTTTTTTGCACTTTCAATGCCTTCACTGCCAGTACAAGCATTTGCAATTCCACTATTTATAATTATTGCATTTATATTTTTATTTTTTAAAAGCTGCTGCCTCGATACTATAATAGGAGCAGCGGCAAATTTATTCTTTGTAAAAACACCACTGCATGTATTATTCCCTGGTATAAATATAATACTAAAATCATCTTTAAATTTTCTAATACCGCAATGACATGATGAAGTAAAGACTCCCGGTACTGAAGTAATTGTACCATTTTCAATAATTTCATAATTAAAATCTTTAAAAAATTGTTGGTTCCCTAATATTTCACCCATAATTTAGTTAGTAATTTTAAAAATCACTTTAAATAATTATTTCTATGTTTTAAATAACATATTAAATTTATTAAAAAATCAAAATTTATATTGATATATTTAATAATTTAAAATAATGTATAGTATACATTATAAACTTGCATATTATACATAATAATTAATTAATATGCAATATTTAATTACGATTATATAAATATTATAAATGTTCTTTTCTATTTCAAATGAAAGATTGACTTTTATCTAATAAATCTAAAATTTCTCTAGCTTTATTTATTTCCTCTTCCTTTGTTTGGATTAATCCATCAATTTTTAATCTATGGATTTTTTCTAAAGCAATTTTAAAATTTTTAGAAGGTTTATAATTTAGTGTTCTTAAATCCTTGCCAGATATTTCCAGTTTTATATTTTTTAATTTTTTATAAAAAAGTAATATCTTTTCAAAACAGCTTGTGCTTACTGCACTAATATTAATTAAAAGCTCATCAGGCATATTATGCAAAATAAAATAAAGATCCGAGCTTTTTTTAATTTTTTTTCTTAAGTTTTTAGCTAAAAAATCAAAACTTAAAACAGAATTTATTATGATTTCAGAATCTTTATTTTTTAGTTTTAAATTTAAACACCATTCTTTTAAAAAATCCTGATTATTTGGATAAAGAAGAGCTATAATATAAGCTCGCCACATTTGAAAATTTGGGCTGCCTATGTTTCTATCAATATTATTATTTATATTACTATCATTTTTATTATTACCATCTTTATTCTTATTAATTTTATTTACATTTCTATTTTTAAAATCTAGGTTTATAAAAGTTTTTAAAAATTCATAATTTTTATAAATTCTTTGTAAATAATTTATATATTTTTTATCAAAAGTTTTTACAATTCCTATTTTATTTAAAGCACCTATATTGTAAAGTCTTTTTAGAGCTTTCCAGGGCTTTTCTTCATTAAGTATTGCAATTAGCTCATCTCTTATCCTTATCCCGTTTAATTTTGACACTATATCCATTTCAATTGAAGATAGGGCTAACTTTTCAGTTTGCCTATCCATCTTAAAACCTAATCTTTGTTCAAACCTTACAGCTCTAAAAATCCTTGTAGGGTCTTCTATAAAACTCAACTTATGAAGGACTTTTATTTTCTTTTTTGCTAGGTCTTTTCTCCCTCCAAAAAAGTCAATTATTTTGCCAAAATCATTTACATTTAAAGATATAGCTAAGGTATTAATTGTAAAATCCCTTCTTGCTAAGTCTTGATTCAGGCTTCCAGGTTCAACATCTGGAAGTGAAGCTGGCTTTGGATAATGTTCAACTCTTGCAGTTGCAACATCTATGTGATGCCCATTTTTTAGAATTATTACAGCAGTATTAAATTTTTGATAGCTCTCAAATCTTACACCTAACTTTTCAGATAATTTTTTAGCAAATTCAATTCCATTACCTTCAACAACCAAATCTACATCTAAATTCTGGATACCTAATAGTAAATCTCTAACAATACCTCCAACAAGATATACCTTCATTTTAATTTCTTTTGCTGTATCTGAGGCAATTTCTAAGACATTATAAATTTCTTTAGGAATTAAAGTTTTTAATTTTTCAATTACTTGACTATTAGATAAGTAAAACTTATTTTCATTTTTAGACTTATTTTTTGCGCTTAGTTCACTTGGGTTATTTAAAAACCTTAATACATCTTTCCTTGTTACAATACCAATAACCTCACTTTTATGCACTATTGGAATCCTGCCTATCCCATTTTCAACCATCAATCTTTGGATTTCATTTATTGTTGTATT
>JACVJA010000219.1 GCA_015661035.1 Candidatus Calidifonticultor daggyaiensis
GGTCATGTTGGCGGTGAAGTAATAGGAGAAGTTGCACCTACTGCTCAGGCTGCTGCTGAAGAATTTTTTACAAAAGTTGAAGAGGCTGAAATTTTTGTAAAAGAAACAGGTGTTGATGCTTTAGCGTTAGCAATTGGAAATGTACATGGATTTTATAAAGGTGAACCAAAACTTGACTTCGAAAGGCTTGCAAAAATTAAGCAAGTAGTTCCTGTCCCTCTAGTTTTACATGGAGGCTCTGGAATACCAGATAATGATTTTAAAAAAGCAATTAGTCTTGGAATATGTAAAATTAATTTTTATACTGAAATGTCTGCTGGTGCTGTGGCTAGATTAAGACAATATTTAAACGATAATCCTCAAGTTACAAGTCTTCCTGATGTTATTTTAAAAGGCTTTGAGGAGGCTAAAAATATTGTTAAGAAAAGACTTGAAGTATTTGGCAGTAAAGATATGTGTGCACCAGAAAAAACGTTATGCTTTTCTTGTACTGAAAAAGCTTGCGGTTTTACAGACCCTAGAATTAAACCTGGTGCCAAAACAATACTTTATGAGGATTTAGTAAATGAAATAACCCAAAAAGTAATCTCAAATATTAAAAATTCTTCTAAATAATCATTAGTTAATAAATAATAGTTTATTAGGTTTTGATATTTTTATAAAAAATAAAAGGAGGGGTTCGTGGGTTTAAATAATGGGAAACTTTTCTTTGGTTGGCTGCCTGATTATCCTGATTTTAGAGACTACACAATAAGTAATAATAAAATATCAGAAAAAAGTTTAAATGCTGGTGTTAAAGAATCTGTTGCCCAAATGGCTAAAAAAAGTGGAATTGATAGAGAATCAAAAATTCCTGAGAATATAGATTTAAGACAATGGTGTTCCCCAATAGAAGACCAAGGCGAACTTGGCTCATGCACAGCAAATGCAGGAATTGGTTTGGTTGAATACTTTGAAAATAGATCGCATAACAATTATATTGATGGTTCCAGATTATTTTTATATAAAACCACTAGGAATCTTCTTCAAAAAAAAGGTGATTATGGAGCATATATTAGAACTACAATAATGGCTTTAGTGTTATTTGGTGTAGTACCAGAAAAATATTGGAAATATGATATTGATAAATTTGATAACGAACCAGACGCTTTTTGCTACGCTTTTGCTCAAAATTATAAGACAATTCAATATTTTAGGTTAGATTTACCGAAAAATAATACTCCACAAAAAATTTTAAAGCAAATTAAGATTACTTTAGCTGCAAAAATACCAGCTGTTTTTGGTTTTAGTGTGTATAGTACAATTTATGATGCTAATAAAAACAAGGGTAAAATTCCCTTTCCTTGCGATAAAGATAAATTTGAGGGCGGCCATGCCGTAATGGCTGTCGGTTATGATGATAGTTTATCAATTATAAATCCATTAAATAAACAAGAAACAATTGGGGCAATACTCATTAGAAACTCTTGGGGCAGCAATTGGGGTGACGAAGGTTATGGATGGCTTCCATATGAATACATTATAAAAGGCCTAGCTATAGATTGGTGGACAATTCTTGAAAATTCTTGGGTTGATACAGGTAAATTTAAACTAGATTAAATAAATATAAATTTATATGTAAATTAGAGAAACATTTTAACAGCAAAATTTTACTTGCCTTATTTACTTACTAATAAACTTTTCTGCTAAAGCAATTGAAATAAACGCAACTGCAAATAACACACTTGCCACTATCATTAGCGGATGCAGCTGTTTAAATTTACCCCTAAAAAGTTTAATTAACGTATAGCTTATAAACCCGAAACCGATTCCATATGATATATTATAAGTAAAAGGCATAATAATTATAGTTAAAAATGCAGGTATCCCTATTTCAAAATCTTTAAAATCAATTTTTGATATTATGCCCATCATTAAAAAACCAACTACAATTAAAGCAGGTGCGGTAACAGGATACTTATATACTCCTTCGGCTGTAGGCACACCTCCTCCTACCACAGCAATTAGTGGTGCAAAAAAGATAGAAAGTATAAATAAAACTCCTGTAGTTGTCGGCATTATACCCGTTCTCCCACCTTCTGAAACTCCAGACGCACTTTCAATATAAGTTGTAATTGAGCTGCAGCCAAATAATCCTCCAACAACTGCTGCTGAAGAGTCAATAAGAAGTACTCGCTTTAAACCGGGCAAGTTTCCTTTTGCATCTAATAGCCCCGCTTCTTCTCCTACTCCAATAACCGTACCCATAGTATCAAAAAAATCAGTCATAAAAAGTGCAAAAATCATAACTATTGCAGCAGTATTTATCATACCATTACTCCAAACAGCTCCAACTAAATCTGCTTTAAAAAAAGTAGAAAAACTTTCGCTGGTTGGCATACTAATTATCTTAGTTGGTAATGGTATAATTTTAAAAATCATCCCAACTATTGTTGTTCCAATAATTCCTAAAAGTATTGCACCTCTTACCTTATAAGCTACAAGAATTACTGTTAAAATTAACCCAAAAGCTGCAAGTAGTGTATAACTTTTAGTAAAATCGCCAAGCTTTACTGCTGTTACTGGGTCTGTTAATACAAAACCAGCTTCTTGAGCACCAATAAATGCTATAAAAAGACCAATACCTACACCAATTGCATATTTTAAAGCCATTGGTATAGCATTCATTAAAATCATTCTAAGCTTTGTTAAAACCATTATGATAACAAGCAATCCCTCAATAACAATAATGCCCATTGCCTGCTGCCATGATAATCCTAAACCAAGTATTATTGTAAAAGTAACAACTGCATTGATTCCCATTCCTGAAGCTAATGCAAATGGCGTATTTGAAATAAGGCCCATTAGTATACTCATTATTCCAGCGCCTAGACAGGTTGCAATTACTACCGACTCAAAAGGAATGCCTGTTGTGCCACCTGAAGAAAGGATTGCAGGGTTAACAAAAATAATATAAGCCATTGTCATAAAAGTGGTGATTCCTGCAACTATTTCTCTTCTTAAATTTGTATTTCTTTGACTAAATTTAAAATAATCCAAAAAAACCCTCCTTTCTAAGAGTAATTAAATTTGGGAACATCTAAAATTACATTACAAAAAATTTTTGAAATAATCCATCCTGTCCCCTAAATTTTTATTTCATTGCTGCCACGGAATTTTAGATGCTAACTTTAACTTTAATTTCTTTAAACTTTACTTAATTTTTTTTTAATCTATAATTACAAATATAAATACATATTAATTATACAAATAATTTAATTATATTAAAAAATTTTTGTTAAAATTTAGATTTTTTAATTTAGTTTTATAACAATTATTTAAGACTATTTAAATTTATTTTTTTAATAAAGTCTATATCAAATTAAAATTTTTACATTACTTTAAAATTAATATGGATATTTTTTTAGAAAATATTAAAGCTTTTTTTAGTATTGAGAATATAAGTCATCTCTGGCAGAAAACTTATGAATGGTTTGATTTAACATTAAAAACAATTTTTGGCAGGATACCCTATGAACCAATAAGAAACCTATTAACAAACCCATATTTTTGGCTCATTCTTGCTTTTCTTTTTTTTATCTGGCTAATTTTTAGAAAAAGGTAATAAATTATGCTTTTTCAATTGCTTTTTTATTCTTTCTGATCACTTATTTTATTAACTACTTTTTTTACAAAAAAACTAAAAATAATTAAAATACCAATAATTAATAAAAATATAAAAATAAACTTCCCAGGATTATTTAATATCTTTTCTATTGTCAAATAAATTCTTGAATTACTTTTTTTTAAATATTCAAAAAATTTATCATCAAGCAATTTTTTATCATCTTCTTTTATATTTGAAATTCTTTGTAAAATTTTTTCTTCAATATTGTTTTTATCTGGCTTTAAAACTATATTTTTTGATGCTTTAAGATATTTTTCTAATTTGCTCATAT
>JACVJA010000220.1 GCA_015661035.1 Candidatus Calidifonticultor daggyaiensis
TTTTTTATTATATTTTATTACTATTTATTACTATATTTTTCTAAATTTTAAATTTTTTATTCTATAAAACTTTAGAATAATATTAATAAAAATTGAAAATAAATTTTTAAAATAGAAATTTAACTTAAGAAACCATTTTTTAAATATCCAATTACTGGTATCCCGCCTTCAGGATGCCAAACATAGTCCAGATTTTTACAAACTTTATTTATAGGAGCCTCTTCACTAGAAACAAAAAGAAAATTCCCTTTTTTTGCAGCTACCAAAGGTCTTAGCTTAATTCTATCGTTAAGTGCATATAAATAATTACCATTACTAACAATAATACTAAAAGGACCATTAATAAGAGCGCCACCATAAACTATCCTTAAAGCCTTCAGTAATTGTTTTTGTTCGTCCATTTTTTGATCACTATTTAAATTATCAATTTGTTCCCAAAATGGAGCAGCCAAAATAAGATTTAAAATTTCAACATCAATTTCCTTTTTCCTTACAAGTAAATCAAAAAGATAAGTTATTACTTCCGTATCTGTTGATAAACTGCATTCATACCCAAAACTTGCTACAAATCTTTTATTTCTACCATAAGATGAAATTTCACCATTATGAACAACTGACCAGTTAAGTAATCCAAATGGATGAGCACCTCCCCACCAGCCAACACTGTTTGTGGGAAACCTTCCATGAGCAGTCCATATATATCCTTTATACTCATCTATTTTAAAATAATTTCCAATATCTTCTGGATAACCAACACCTTTAAAGATACCCATATTTCTGCCGCTTGAAATTATATAGGCGCCAAATTCACTTGAATTAATTTTCATTACAAAATCTACAATAAAATCTTCCTCAAGTTTATCTACTTGTTTAGATATATCATCTTTAATACTCACACTTTTAGCATTTTCAGAAATATTATAATTATCATAATAATAGTTAATGTTATTACTTGTCTCTTGTTTATATTCTTTAGAATTTAATAAATAATCTAAACCACTATTTATTCCATTTTTTATTTCTTTAACTGTTAAAAAATATCTAAAAATTATTGGCGGATTTTTTATATAATTACTTTTTCTTACTGGGATTTCTTCACTATAAATTGTTTTAAAACTGGAGTTTAACAACTCCTCAGTTTGTTTCTTTGAATATAAATCATCATACATTATATGAAATGCCCAATAATCTTTAAAATCAGGGTATATTCCATATCCTGCAAAACCTCCGCCTAGTCCATTTGAACGTTCATGCATTAGCGCAATACCCTCTAATACTGTTTGACCAGTTATTCTTTTACCAGTCTCATTTATTAAACCGAAAACAGCACAACCAGATGAAACTTTAAAATCAGATAAAATATTAATTTTTTTATTATGACTAATATCAGGATAATAATTATCCCTTAAATTTATATCTATTTTATTACTTAAATTATCATTTAATAAATTTTTTCTCATTTGGGTTACCTTAATAAACCTATTACTATATTCAATAAAAAAAGAAGCCAATAAGACAACTTAGTCTAATTGGCTTCTTTACCAAATAAAATTAAACTATAAAAACCCTTAATTTTTAAAACTTTATTATGTTAACAATTAAAAAAGATTATGTCAAGCACAAGACAAATTTTTTCCTATGCGATTATAGATTACAAAATCAATTCAAAGTCAATGGACCTCAACTAAACAATTTAATGAATCTAAAAAAAAGCTTAACTATTCCAGAATAGAATAATATTAATTTACATATAAAATTTTTTAGCTTCTTCAAGACTCATTGGTTTATAGTCGCTTGCATGACCGGCAGAACCAAAATCAATCATTTTTTGCTTTACTACCTCATATACTGCTTGCCTAGCTGCGCCAAAATAAGTCCTAGGGTCAATTTCAGATGGGTTTTCAGCAAAAAATTTCCTAATAGCACCAGTTATAGCAAGTCTTCCATCAGTATCAACGTTAATCTTTTTAATTCCTAATTTTATAGCTTCCTGAATTGATTCTATAGGAACACCCATAGTATGCTGAAGTTTGCCCCCATATTGATTTATTATATCTATTAATTCTTTTGGAACTGATGATGAACCATGCATTACAAGGGGTGTATCAGGTGCTTTAGCTTTTACTTGGCTAATTATATGCATAGCAAGTTTTGGAGCAACTCTGAATTTATAAGCACCATGACTAGTCCCAACTGCTAAAGCCAGTGCATCAACTCCTGTTAATTTTATAAATTCTGCAGCTTCATCAGGATCAGTTAGTTTTACTTGGCCTGAACCAACTCCATCTTCAATTCCACCCAAAGTTCCAAGCTCACCTTCTACAGTAACACCCATGCTATGTGCATATTCAACAACAGCCTTTGTTACTTTAATGTTTTCCTCAAAAGTAGTTGGTGTTTTGCCATCTTCTTTTAATGAACCATCAATCATTACAGATGTAAATCCAAGTGAAATTGCAAGCTTACAAGTTTCTAAACTATTCCCATGATCTAAATGAAGTGCAATAGGAAGTTCTGGATTATCTTCAACTGCTGCAAGGGCTAAGTGTTTAATATAATATAGGTTTGTATACTTTAATGCTCCCCTGCTGGCTTGTATTATTACTGGAGAATTAACCTCCCTTGCTGCTCGCATTATACCTTGTATTTGCTCCATATTATTTACGTTAAATGCACCTACACCATAATTTCCTTTTATAGCTTCGTCTAAGATTTGTTTCATTGGAACAAACGGCATTTTTCCTCCTAGCTTTTTTTAATAAATAATTTCAAAAACAAAAAAATATTTTACTATAATAAACATTAATAAGCATCAGACAAAATTATTAATTTTAAAATCTTTAATAAAATATCTAATTAAAACTAATATATAACCTGATATATATCCTATTGTGCTTATCTTTTCATAATTGCGATTAAATAATTTTTAAAATTTTATTTTAAATTTTTTAAGATTTTACTTTTTCTTCATTTCATAAGATAAAATAATTGCATCTGCTACTTCCCTCATTGACTTTCTGTTATCCATTGAATATTTTTGTATTTTCCTAAAAGCCTCTTCTTCTGAAATATTCATTTCTTTCATTAAGATACCTTTAGCTCTTTCAATCACTTTTCTTGTTTGAAGTTCTTCTTTTATAACTTCAGTTTCAACAACTAACCTATAATTTTCAATAACTATAGCAGCTTGGTCGGCAACAGTTGACAATATCTTTATTTCAGAGTCACTAAATTTATGGTGTTTTGATGTATAAACATTTAAAACTCCTATAACTTTACCCTTCACATGCAAAGGTACAGAAAGCATTGATTTTAAACCTTCTTTTAAAGCAATATCTTTATATTTATAATTTTCACTTTCTATAATGTTATAAATAGCAATAGGTTTATTATATAATGCAACTTTTCCAGCAATACCTTCACCAACTTTTAAAGGATTTTTATTAATATACTCTTTACTTATACTTTGAGTCGCTTTAATTATTAAATGTTCTTTCTTTTGATCTAAAAGCATTAAAGAGCAAATTTTTGAATCCATTACTTCTGCGGTAATTGTAACTATTAATTTTAAAATATCATCTAAATATAAATCAGAAGTAATAGCTTCACTGATTTTTAATAATGCTTCTATTACTTCATTTGCTGGAGTATTCTTTGTGTTATTATTGTTTTTCTTTCTTTCTCCTAAATTATTTTCTGAGCTTTGTGTATTCTCTGATATATTATTAGATAAATTATCCATTATATTATTTTGTTGAGTTCATTTTTTAAAAATTTATAAATACTTTAGGCTTAATTTTAAAAATTAAAATATAATACTATAATTATTAAAATAATACTATAAAAAAAGTAAAATCAAAATCATTAAAATTTTATCTTTACAAAAGATTTATTGTTTATAATAATTTACTTATTTAAAAATTTAGTTATT
>JACVJA010000221.1 GCA_015661035.1 Candidatus Calidifonticultor daggyaiensis
TAAAGAAAAAACTTTTACAAACTCAATTAGGCTATCTTTTATTTGGTTATTTTGCTTTAAAACTTTTGCCTTAGATGCATAAATATCAAAAAGAACATCATCAGCTTTTTGCCCGAATTCATTATCAGCATAGCCTTCCTTTAACTTTTTCAAGATATCTATGGCTTTATCCCATTTTTGGTCATTTTTATACGCTAAAGCAGCTTTATATAAAAGTTCTGGAATTTTATATTTTGCAATAAATGCTTCATTTGTATCAGGAAAATTCTTTAAAATATCTTCAAAATAAGTAATTGAACTTAAGAAATTATCGCCAGAGTTAATAAAATCTTTATCTGAAAAATACTGCTCTGCAGTCTTATAATAACATTCTGCTAAAATTTTTTTTATTTCAATATTTTCTTTATCAACATATTCTTTCTTTATTGAGTCATTAAAGTAAAATATTGCATTAGAATAGTTGCCGTTTAAATAATATGAATAAGCAAGATTTTTTGTTGCATCTTTTATATATCTACTATTTGGATAATTATTAACTAATATTTTTAATTTTTGGGCAGATTGGCTATACTGCTTATTTTCAAAGTAATCCATTGCATCTTTATACAACTTAAATGGCCCAAAAAAACTTGATAATATTATACCTGTTATAAAAATTATAAAAAAAAGCGTAAATAAGTACCCAAATAAATTACTTCTTTTAGCAAAAAAGAAAATAAATAAAATCAAATTTGCTAGGCTAGATATGATGCTAACAATTGGAAGCCAGTCCCAAAATTTGCTTTTATCTATAAATAATAACCAACCTATACCAATAAAAACTAATAAAAATATTATTAAGAAAAATACTCCAGTAATATTTGATGCTCTTTTATTATATGGATACATTTTAAATAAATTTTATTTTAATTATTTTATTTTAATTAAATTATTAAATATATTTTATTTATTATTAAATATTTATTATTAAATATTTAATCTGATTTGGTATTTAAGCTAATTTAGTTTACTGATATACTTTTTTTCTTTCTTTTCTCCTTACATCATTTTAATTTTTATTTTTTATTCTACTTATATTGAATAATTTAACTTTTTAAAATTTAACCTTTTTAGTTTCTTTTTAATTATTTATAGAAATTATAGTAAATTATAATAAATTTTTATAATATTTTATATAATTTGGTATATAGCTTAGATTATTTTAATCTGGCTTTTATATTATTTTAAATCATCAATAATATATTCCATTAAATAGGCATCCCAGTATCTTAGATTGTAAAAGTGGTAGTTTTTTAAAACTGAAATAACATTAAAGCCACATTTTTTATAAACTTTTAAAGCTCTATTATTATATTCGTAAACAATTAAGTAAATTTTTTTTAAATTTAATATTTCTTTTACAAATTTTAATATTGTATATATTGCATCTGTTCCATAACCTTTATTTTGGTAAGATTTTTCACCAATAAAAATACCAAATTCACAAGTTTTATCTTGGTAATTTATTTTATGTATACCACAGTTACCTATATATTTATTTTCAAAAATTGTATTAATGCTAAAAACAATATCATTGTTAGAATGAGAAATTGAATAAAACCATTCAAGTTCATCATTATAAGTAAGGTTTTTAATATTTTCGCTTAGGTATTTATTTATTTCTGGATCTTTAAGCCATTTAATACTTTTTTTTAAGTTAGTTTTATTTAATTTCTTCAAATAGGTTTTTACACCATAAATTTTATCTATTTTAGGATGGCCTAAGGTTTTATTTTTTTGCATTTACTAATTTTTACAATAAATTTTTAAAATAAATTTTATAAATGGATAATTTACTGAAAGTAATTTATTTAAATAATTTTTAAACAATACTATATCAAATACTATATCATATGGTATTTTATATAGTATTATAATAAGTCTTCCAGTATTATTAAATACACAATTTTAATGTTAGCAAAATAAGCTTTAAATAGTTTTAGTTATGTATTTAAGGTTGCTAATATGCTAATATATAACAATTAGCTTATTTATAGCAGTAATGCGGACAGCTTGTGTAAAGCAGACAAGTATAAAATGATATTGTAAGTAGTAAATTTACTGCTATAAATTGTTTTTTATTTTTATAGTAGGTTAATAAGCATTTAAAATAAAAAGTTAAAATTAATTATAAGAATTTAAATTTTTGGAGGTTTAATGAAAAAGTTTGAATGTTCAGTTTGTGGTTATATTTATGATCCTCAAAAAGGCGACCCAGATTCTGGTATTAAACCCGGTACTTCATTTGAGGATTTGCCAGATGATTGGGTTTGTCCTGAATGTGGCGCTCCAAAACAGGATTTTAATCCTGTAGATTAGTCCTGTAAAGTAAATTTAAAAAAGATATCTTATTTTTATTAATATATCTTATTGCTATTTTAAAAAACAGAAATTAAATTTTTAATTTTATTGCATCAACAGGGCAACAGTTGTCACAAAATCCGCAGAGTATACATTTGTTTTTATCAAAAACTAGGGAGTGTGTTAATTTATCTAAAAATAAAGCTTGCGTTATGCAAACTGATTGACACATGCCACAGTCTATACACCTATCCTTATCTAATATTATGTCCTTTGAGGCATCTTGAATTGTGATTCCCTCATTTTGTAGATATCTTATTCCTGCCTCAACATTTTCCTTGGGTCCTTTTATCTCAAGTAATATTTTACCTTCAATATCTTTTGTTATCTCAGCTCTTAAAATATTAAATTGTAGATCAAAGTCTTTTACAAGTCTATATGTTATAGGCTTTGTAACAATATTTTCTGGAAAAGTCAAAATTATCCTTTTAGTTATCATAACTCATCCTCAGTTAGCACATTTAAAACATTATTTTTCTGTTCTAGGGGTAATGGTTCTACGAAGTTTGTAAGTAGAAAATTTTTATTTTTAATCCAGCTTTTAAGCAAGTTTGCTATTTCTAGTGCAACTTTATAGCTTGAGAGGCAGCCTGTTGCCACCTTTTTGCCTTTTAATATTATTGAGCCGCTTCTTAGTTGTTTGTAATTTACCTTTCCTAAGGATGGCTTGTTTCTTCTTTGTACAGAATAATCATATATTTCAGTATATAAATCTTCATCTTTTATTTTTAAAAATTCTACCATTTCCTCATCTATTACAGGTATTGGGATTCCAATTCCAACATACATTGAAACACCATATTTATAAAATACAGCAGCTTTTAAATACCTTGAATTCATTTTTTTTAAATCACCAATTAAAGCTAGTGTTCCTGCTGGCCCTATTGGAGTTCCGTTTGAAAGTCTTTGTTTTTCTGGGTTGTGTTGGGTTCCGTACCATGCAATAAATCCAGTTGCTCCGCCTAAAAATATTTTTGTTCCAATACCTATTGTTCGATAATAAGGATCATTAAGCAAAGGACTTAATTGGCTAGAGGTTGAAAAAGTAACATTTCCATAGTTTGGCAAAAGTTTCCCAATATAAGTAAAAATTGTTTTATTTGATGAGTTTGTAGCCGCAACATAATTTTGATATGCGTTTCTAGGATTAAATAAAAATGCCTGATTAATACTTTCAAGTGTGATATATGTTTCTATTTCTTTTCTAGGATAACAATCGGTACCGTAAGACAAAGCTTTTAATTTTATGGGTTTTCTGTCAATTAAATCTTGTATTACATGGGCACCGCCGTATTTCATATCATTAGCAGAAAGCATTGTGATATCAGCTAACTCAGGTAATTCTGTTGCACCAATATATGCATCAACAGCAGCTATCCCAGTATAAGCAGGAACATCATTTAACCAGACTTTTGTCATTCTTATTGGGGGATCAGAATGACCAAAGTTTAAAAAAGCTCCAGTTGAGCACATAGGTCCAAAGGTAGCAGTAGTAACAACATCT
>JACVJA010000222.1 GCA_015661035.1 Candidatus Calidifonticultor daggyaiensis
GGACTCTTTCAGAAAAAAATGGATTAAAAACTGTTAGTGTTGAAATTATTGATGAAGCTGGAAATTACAGTATGTCCGAAATAAACATTGATTTTAAAGATGAAGATCCCGGTTTAGCTTCATCAAAGGTTAAAAACAAAACTATAGAAAAATATGAAAAGGCAGTAAGCTTTGACACAAAAATTTTATATTTGATAAATAAAGTCAGATCAGATAGAGGTCTTAGCACACTACACTTATGTGCCAGTTTATCAGCAATTGCATACAGCAGAAGCCTTGATATGATAGACAAAAATTATTTTTCCCATACTACTCCTGAAGGTAAAAATATATTTAATATTCTTGTTGAAAATAATATTGCCTATGCAGCAGCAGCAGAAAATATTGCCTATGTATCACCATCATCAAACGCAAGCCCAGATTTATTTTTTAACACTTGGATGAATAGTGAACTCCACAGGACAAATATATTAAACAGCACTTTTACTAAAATTGGTATAGGCTTTAGCTCAAATTCTGAAAAAACAATAGCAGTTTTAGTTTTTACTAACTAAATCTTTTTAATTTAAATAATTTATAAAAATTTTTATATTAAATTACACTGTTTAAAAAAACAAAAGCTTAATTTTTTTTAAATGTCCATACTTTTATAATTTTCAAAAACGAACAAATATTATACACTAAAGGTTATAAAAACCTTTTAATAAATAATATTGTATTTTTAACTTAAAAGCTTTGCCATTTTAAAATATAATTATATTTAATATTATTTAATGTTTTGATTTAATATTTTGCTTGGAAGTTTTAGTATTAAGCTGTATGTGTCAAACCTAGATAGTGCATATTATGTTTAATCATGATATTTAAAAAACTTTATTTATACAAAATAATTATTGCTCTATTTTTATTAATCATTTTTATAGCGTGTTCGTGTCAAAGAGAGTCATCTATGCAGTCCAATAATCATTCCAATAGCAATTCTAATATACTGGTAGATCTTAAAAAGTCAATCAAAGAATTTTTTACAAATAAATTTACATTTTTAAAAACAATAAAAGAAAATGATTCCAGCACTGAAGCTGAAGAAAACACAAGTGCGGAAAACAGCACATTAGAAACTAAAAAAGATTACAAATCATGCAACACAACTAATAATGATACATCAGGTAATGATATATTAGATAAAACTGCTAATAAAAATGATCATTTAGATTATAATAAATATGATTATAATCAAGACTATAAACAAGATTATAATACTAATTCCCAAACTGATTATATTTCTAAAAATTCAAATAACTTACCTAATTCACTTGCTGTTAAAAGAACTTATTTTAAAAAGGGAATAGAAGCCTTTGAAAACAAAGAATATATATTAGCTGAATATTGTTTTAGCAAAATAAAAAGTACTTATAACATATTACAGGACCATGTCTTGTATTATCTTGCAAAAAGCCAGCTTATGCAAAAAAAATATGACTCATCTGAAAAAAATTATATCGAGCTAAAAAATAATTACCCCCAATCAGTCTTTATACAAAAAGCTTATTTAGAACATGCAGATTTATACTTTTTAACAAGTGATTATGCTAATGCCGAAATTAATTACCAGATTTTTTTAAATAAATTTACATCTTCAGAACTAACGCCTTATGCAAGGTATCAGCTAGCTTTATGTCAAGAAAAAAACAGTAAATTTTTAACTGCTTTTGAAAATTATAAAAAAATTTTTCTAGAAAGCCCAGAAAACGAGTATTCAAAACTTGCATACCAAGCAATTCAAATATTAATAGATAAAAAAATAATTGATAAATTTACACTCACAAATGAACAAATCTATATGAGAGCAGAAAAGTTTTTTAAACTTTATTGGTATGAAAGTGCTATAAAAGAATTAAATTTAATTCTTGACAATATTAAAAATACTGCAAGTGCAGCTGATAAAAATACCACAAAAACTATAGATAGTATGGAAACTACAAACACAAGCATGTATATCATAAATACAGACAAAACAATTGAATCAAAGGCTTTATTTAAATTAGGAATGTGCTACTTTAATCTAAGAGATTATAAAAATGCTGTTAAGTATTTAAAACTTTACCTGGATAAATTTCAGCAAGACCTGCTGGCTGATGACAGTATTTATTTTTTAGCTAGAGCAAATTACAGCTTAGATAACGAGTCAGAAGCAATAAATCTTTATCAAAAACTAATAAAACAATACCCGACAAGCAATTATTCAGATGATGCTTTATATAGGCTTGGAAGAATTTACTTCTTTAAGGAACAGCTAGAAAAAGCATCCAAATATTACAAAGAAATAATTGAGAAATATCCTAATGGAGATAAAATTGCCGATGCTTTTTGGGAATTAGGTTGGATACAATATAAAAGTAACAACTTAAATGAAGCTGTAAGAACATTTAGTGATATGGAAGTAAAGTTTTCAAACTTAAAATCTTCTTCACAATCTTCATCACAGTCAACAATTCAATTAATTGAAAAAGCCTTATTCTGGCAGGCTAAATCTCAATATAAATTAGAAAATAATGATGAAGCGATAAGATTACTTAAAAAAATAGTTGATTTAAATTCCTATAGCTATTATACATTTGCAAGTCAAAATGAGCTTAAAAAATTTGGCATAGAATATAGTCCAAAATTAATTGATATCAAAGTTAATCCATTTAATTATATTTCAAATAATAAAATTGATTTAAATAATAACCCTGATTCCGATGTTAATAATTTAAATAGCAATGATTTAAGTAGCTCCAATTCAAATAACAATTCTAATAATATTATTTTAAATAAGACTGTTTTAAATAACAATTTAGATGATAAAAAAGGTAATAATTTATATAATAATAATTTATATAATAATTCAATCAAAAATTTAGAAACTTTATTGCCTGAAATATTTAAAAATTCCGAAGATTTCGAAGATGCAGATCAAAAAGACTATAGCCATTTTGAAAAGGCTAAAGAACTTTTAGAACTTAAACTTTTTAGCAGCACATCATTAGAGCTTGATTTAGCCAAACCCCAATTTGAAAAAGATAATTATTCTATTTTAAACATTGCTACTTTGTATTTGCTGGCAAATGATTATATAAACTCCCAAAAAATTGTTGCAAAATATTATTCAAAATTAAAAAGCTCACTGAAATCCCCATATATAGATTACTTTTATTATTTAATATATCCTTATGGCTTTAAAGAATACGTAGACAAGTATAGTAAAGAGTTTGACCTTGACCCTTTATATGTATTAGCTATAATAAGAGAAGAATCAAGGTTTGACCCAAAAGCAGGTTCATATGCAGGTGCATTAGGACTAATGCAAATAATGCCTGCAACAGCAAAATCAATAGCAAATGATTTAAATTTAAAAAATTTCAATAATAATATGCTTTTTGAACCTGAAACAAGTATAAAAATGGGATGCTATTATTTAAAAAAACAGCTTGAAAATTTTAATAACAATAAGTTTTTTGCTGCTGGAGCATATAATGGTGGTCCGGGTGCAATGGGAAGATGGATTAAAAGTTATGGATCATATGAAATTAATGAATTTATAGAAAATGTAACTTATGAAGAAACCAGAAATTATATAAAAAAAGTTATGGCAAGTTATTATTTTTACCAAATGATTTATAAATAAGAGAATAAATAAGGATTAAATATTTGATGTTAACAATATCAAGTCACAAACAGCTAATAATGCTTTACTTCTTTGTTCTCCACTAATAGTTTTTGCAATTTTTTTAGCATTATCTATATATTGTATTAAAGTGGATTTTGTTTTTTCAATTGCACCTGTTTTTTCAAGCATTAAAAGTAAGCTTTTAACTTCATCGTTAGAAAAAGATTTTTTTGTAATAGTCTTTAAAAA
>JACVJA010000223.1 GCA_015661035.1 Candidatus Calidifonticultor daggyaiensis
TATTTTTCTATTAAATTAAATTCATTCGTTGTTCCAATACTAACATATCCATTTTTATTTAATAAATAAAAATCTATTCCATATTTTTCTTTTTGTTCAATTAAATATTTCATTGTTTTTTTATATAGAATGGTTTCTTTGAATTCGCTATTTAACATAAAACTATCAGGGATAATATTTGTTTGTAAAATACTTCCTATGATGTTTAAACGCAAATTGATTTCTTTATCAAATATATTTTTAAAAATTGTATTTACAAATAAGTTAAGTAAAGTAAAAATTACAATAAAAATTATAAGAAAACCAGAGAATAATTCCCATTTAAAAATTTTTTTATATTTCATACAACAAATTTACAAACTTATTCCAGTTCCTAAAAAAATAGTTAAATAACTATAATTATATATGCCAAATGTTTCCCACTGCATATTTGAATTATATTTTGTATATGCGATTGTGAAATAATAATTCCAGATTTCAGTTATATTTTGTCTAATATTTAATGACAAAGTATAGTTATTATCCAATTGTTTTTCAGATTTATATTTACCTTCCCTATTTTTAGCTAATCTCGTTCCATATTGAGTTATATCAAGTGACAACCCAATAATTGCAATCGGTTTATAATTTGATAAGAGTTTATGAGGAAATTCATAATTTATTGCAAATTTAACAAGATGTTGATAATAATTATAGTATGTTTCAATATATTTATCATCAGAAAAATCATTTGATGTCCCCATAGTATCTAAATAATTTTGGTTTGTCATTTTATTGATAAATTCATAACCAAATTCAACTCCGGACATTTCTGTAGCATAATAAGGAACTGTTAAAGATAATGTAACATATCTGTCTATTCTTCTTGCATCTGATAATGAACCATCAATATCTATAACTTTTTGTTCAATATATGGAATATAATCATATGAAAAAGATAATCTTGTAAACCAGTTTGAATCTGTCCATTGTAAATTATTGTCAATATAAAAACTATATGTTAATGTATCTTTTTCCTTTGTATAAGTATTTGGACTTTCTTTATATTCGGATACTTCTTCCGGAAGAGCAGTCAATAATGTTTTATAATTTGGGAATTTACGGTCAATATATTTAAATCCAATAGTTGTTTCTATTGGGATATAATAATATTGAAATTTATTAACATTTTCTATATAAAATCCAGTATCTATGTAGTCATATAATCCGGTACCGAATTGTTCATCTTTGGTTTGCTGTGAAAAATCCTTTCTATAAAAGCCACGACATCTTAATTCCCAATCATCAGTAGATTGCCAGTTAATTCCCCCGGATAAATAAATATCCATCCATTGCGAAAACAAAAATCTTTCATCGTCAATATTTAGAGGTTGTGCAGTATTAGAATAATTAAAAGTGAGAGTTGGTATAAACCATAAAAATGAGAGAAAATCAGTATTTGCCATAAAAGAAGTTGCTAAATTTGCTTCAAAACCAAGGCTATGGTCTGGTTCTGAACCCGATACCCCAGGCAAATATGAATATGTTGCTCCGGTATTTAAATCAAGCGCAGGTACAAATTCCGAAGAATACGTATTATTAAGACCAAATATCAAAATGTTTATAATAAAAAATAATAATTTTTTCATTAATTTAAACCTCCTTTTTGGTTTAAATTTATCATACTGATAATTAAAACGCAATATGATTTTTAATTAAAAATGTATAAAGCCCCGTAAATATCGGGGCTTTATACAAAGGTGGGTGAGGGAGTTTATATGATACGGCATATTAAAAATGCCGTAGCATTTAAATTGAGTCGGGTCTTACATTTTCCTGTTTGGGGTTTATCATAACCCACCAAAGAATTTTTGAAACTATATCTATATCTCCTGCCTTAAATTCATTTGAATTTAAAATCATTTCTATATTAGTATCAAATATCAAGGTAAACCAGCTATCAAGTGATGTTGGAAACTTTTTAATATTACCATAATCATCAATAAGATATAATTTTAATTCTAGCCAAGAACCATCGTTATATTTTTTAATTTGTTTCCATGCAAGGTCAATAGTGCCTGGATTTGCAGGCGAGTCAATGACATTAAATGGAATCCATTCATAAGTCATGTATTGTGTAGTTAACTCATATTCATTGAATTCTATTAAATTATAATTATTTTTAGTCACTGCAATTTTTGCATTTTCTACTTCGTTGGCAGACGCAAAGGTCTTGTCATCGGGCATTTTTATCCATTCAATTTTAGGTACATTTACAGAGTCACGTCTTACAATTTGTTTTCTATGTTCTTTAATACAACCATTAATTGAAACAATGGTTTCGTATTCAAGTAATTTCCATATATTATCTTTTAAAACAGGTCCTTCTTTATAAGTTTCACTTAGTGATAATATTGGCATTCCCACATTATAGCTATCATATCCATATTTTACAATCGTATCTACTCTATCTATTGTATTAGAAAATCTAACTCTTTCTTCTATTTTGTATATTGGTGGTTTTATTGTCCATTCTTTTTGCCATACCCAATCTGGTATTTTTTTTGGTAAATCAGTGTTAAATATATTTTGTGATCTTAAATAATCAAGTCTGTTTTTCCTGAAAGTTAATGAAAGTAAATCCACTTGTTTATTATTTGGTCTGAATATATATTCTTCTATCCTTATTCTGTTACCATGAACATCTGTCATTGTTTTACCAAGATTCAAATCTGCTTTCATTTCGCCATTAACCCATTTTAAATCATCCCACGCATGTTCTCTTGCATTTGCAAGTTCACTTTTTATTTTCCGCTTTAAAAAGTTTTTTATTCTATTTTCAACTTTATTAATATTTTCATTTGTTCCGCCTAATATTATCTCTGTATCGCTTGCCCCTATTGTTTTGCCTTCTTTTTCAAGTTTCTTTTTTATCCTGAATTTTATTACACCATCTTTACCTTCTTTTTCCTTTATTTCTCTTATAACCCTTATTTCTTCCCTTAATTTACCAAAATGCTTTTCAAGATGTAACATTGTTCTTAGTTTTTCAGGACTGGTCGGTTTTCTATCGTTGTTTAGCACATAAGATTCTTTACCTTTACTAACATTTTTATAATCTATTTTATTTCCATTTTTATCTTTACCTGTATATTTAACTTCTCCTTCATATACTCCTAAGGATGTTTTATTATCATCTGTTTCAACTGCAAGTTCAGTTCCTTTTACAGCAGCAATTGCCATTTTAGTGTGTACTTCAAATGCAGAATCAGGGGTTCTTAATTTATCAACTACCGCAAGAATTCTGCCCCAGGTAAGATTAAATACTGTTCTTGCGATATTTGCTTTTCTTGTGAGTTCGTTTATACGTAAAACTGTATTGCTATCCAGTTTAATAATTGACACATCATCAAATGTAATTTCAATAAAACTCCCGTTTCCTGTTTTAAATTCGTCTCCCTGGTATACTGGCATATTAATTTCAACACTTTTGAAATCTCTCGTTCCTGTCCTTTTTACATAACAACTACCTGCATAATCAGAAACAACTGCTATCGAATCAATTAATTCTGGTTCGCGAATCGCAAATAAAGATGAAATAAATAAAATGCATCCCAGTAAACTTATTAATTTTTTTAAGTTTTTCATAATTATTCCTCCTTATCAAATTAATTTTAGTTAATATCTTAGCAATTACCGTGCCATTAATTTCTACTATAAAATAAATGAATTTATAAAGGAGTGATGCCAAATTTTTGAAAAAAACATGCCAGATTTTTGGCGATTTAATATTTTTATATAGAAAATTAAAAATGTGAGTTTATAGTTAATAAAATATTACAGGAAAATATTTAAAAATCGGCAAAAATATTTTTTATATTATTTTGTTT
>JACVJA010000224.1 GCA_015661035.1 Candidatus Calidifonticultor daggyaiensis
TAAATAGCTATTTATTGAAATTAACTTACTACTAAAAATATCTTTATATATTTTAAAAAAACCGTCATAAACTTTTTTGTTTTTAATATTACACGTATAACTATTATTTTGTTTATCAGTCACTAAGTCTAAATTACGTGCAGTATTTATTAAATTATTAATTGCTCCAACTGAATAACCTGCTAATATACCCATACCACGTATTGTTGTTTCTAAACTTGCAGTTTTTATATAAGTTAAGCCTGTTATATCTGCCTTAATTTGATTCCATATATCACTTTTTGCGCCACCGCCAGTGATAAGAATTTCTTTAGGTAAAAACTCTGGATATAATCTATGCATATTTTCAATACCTAACCTTGCATCATATCCAACTGATTCAAGTAAAGATTTGTAAATATGTTCAATTTTATGACCCCAATTTAAGCCAATTATATTCCCTCTTACCCTATGATTAAAAGGGCATTGACGGCCTCCAAAATAAGGAATAAAAATTAATCCATTTGAACCTGGAGGAATATTTTCTAAATTTTCCTCTATTTTCTTTAAAATATTTTTGTTGCCATTATTAATAACTTTATTATTTTTTTTATTTTTTTTGATATTATAATTATTGCTATTGTTATTTTTAATTAAAATATTATCATTAATATTACCATTTTTAGAACAAATATTGCTTCCGATATTAATACTGTTATACTGATTACTTAAAATGTTATCCCTAAACCACCTTAATACTATTCCACCACCATTGATATAATTAAAAGCATAATATATACCATTAACAATTGAAGGCATTAACATTATTGATCCAAAATCTTTATCAAGCAAAACTTTATCAACAACTAAAAACTGCAGTATTGAACTTCCACAAACTTCTATCAAAACGCCCTTATTTAAAATACCTGCACCAAATAATCCAGCAGGCTGATCACCCGCACCCGCTGCTACAGGTGTACCTTTTTTTAAACCAGAAACCTCTGATGCATGCTTTGAAAGATAGCCAATGACTTTCCAAGGTGAAACAATCTTCGGTAGTTTTTTAATATCTAATTTTAAAATTTCTGCGAAATCTTTAGACCAAGTTAAATTTTGAATATCTTCTAATCCAAAAAACGTAAGAAGAGTATAGTCTATAAAAGCATTATCACTTTTTAAGCCGGTAATATTTCCTGCTACAAAACTGTTTAATGTTACAAACTTTTTTATCTTTGAATAAATATCTGGATAACTATCCTTCCACCATAAAATTTTTGGTAAATTTCTAGGTGAACCGCAAGTCTTTTCTCTAATAAAATCAATAAAGTTTTTATGCAAAAATTCATTATATTTCTCGGAGTTTATATCTAGACCCATATCAAATCCAGTAATAGATGAATAATCTGAATCTATACCAATAATACCTCCCATCTGGCCGTCAATTGCAATTGCTTGAACCAAAGATGGATCAATTTTAGATTTTAATAAAACATCCTTAATGATTTTCAATGTAGAAATTAAGAATTCTTCGATATCTTGCTTCATAGATCCAGGCTTATCTGAGGATAATGTTGTTTCCCAATATAGACTTTCAAGAACAAAACCATCAGAATCAACAATCCCTGCTTTAATACCATTTGTACCTAAGTCCACACCAATAAAATAGTCTTTTTTTTTATTATAATTTTTCATTACTATATGGTATTTATAAAATTAAATAGAATAAAATAATTAAATAAAGAAGTTGGCGGTAGTAATTTTGACGTAAAAATGATATTAATTTTTAAATAATAATACTTAAAGCAAAATTATTTTTTAAATAAAATTATAGATTTAAGGTGTCGCAACCACTTTTAAGTGTTTCCCGCCCAAAATTTCTTCTATGTAATTAGGTATTTGCTCTAAACTACAGGTACCAGTGATAAATTTTTTACCATCAATTCTTTTTCCGCTCATAAGTTCTATGCAGGTTTTAATATGCTCAGTAGTAGCTCCTGATGAGCCGTGAATATAAATCTCCTTATAATGAATGAGATTACTATCAACACAAGCTACATTATCATTTTTTGGAAGCCCGCCAAAAAAACATATTCTACCCTTGCAAGCAACCCAATTTACAGCCTGCTCTTGAGATAACTTTGAAGGAGCTGCTATCATAACAACATCGGGACCAATTCCTTCAGTAATATCCATTAAAAAATCTTTTATATTATTTGAATTAGGGTTTATATAATAATCTGCAATATCTAATTTTTTTGCTATATCCAGTCTATTTTGGTTAATTTCTGAAATAATTACCTTTGTAGCACCTAAAATTTTTGAGAGATTTGCATGCATAAGACCAACTGGACCAGCTCCTACAACTAATACAGTATCCCCTGCTCCAACTCTTGCAAGTAGTTGGCCATTCAAAGCACAAGCCATCGGCTCTGCTATTGCTGCCTCCTCAAAAGACATATTTTCAGGTATCTTAATAACATTTCCTCTCAAAATAGCTTTTTTTGGTATTGCCATGTATTCAGCGAAACCACCTGGATAAAAATATCCAAAAGCCTCTATTGTTTTCTTAAATGTTAAGCACAGATTAGTAATACCTCTTTTGCAATAATAACAATAACCACATGATACAATAGGATCTATTGCAACTCTATCACCTGCTTTAAAATTTTGAACATTTCTTCCAACTTCTACTATTATTCCTGCATTTTCATGTCCCATAATTTGTGGGGGATTAACAGCATGATGTCCACTTTTATATATCCTTAAATCTGTTCCACAAATAGAGCTTGCCTGAACTTTTACCAAAATATCATCATCTGTTATCTTAGGTATAGGTTTATCTTCAATTCTTATATCATTCGGCCCGTAATAGACTGCTGCTTTCATTAATTATTCCTTTCTATTAAAAATTTTTAAAACCATAATAATATTCAATTATTTTTTTTCCTATTTTAGATTTTGGATTAATATTTGACACTTTAAAAATTGCATTTTCAATCCCATTTTCTTTTATTATTTTTTGCAGCTCTAAAGCCATGCCATCACTTGCATCATCAAAATTATATGCTGCAGCACAAACTTTTAAAATATTTTCTGGAAATATATTATATCTTTGACACAGATTAATACTGCCTATAATCCTGTCATTTGGTCCAAGTTTTCTTATAGGATCTTTACAAACCCTTACCACTGTATCCATTAACATTGGGTTTCCAAACCTTGTAATTACATCGATTCTAATTTCCTTTTGCTGCTCAAAGGTAATATAACCAGGATATTTATTAGATAAAGCATAACTTGTTTCATCCAAAGCACCATTAAATATATCCAATATAAATGAATCTGAGAAAGGCTCATGAACATACTCATAGCCTTTTATATAACCAAGATAGCCTAGTACCGCATGTCCTAAATTATATGTGAATAACTTTCTTTCAAATTCTGCAACAAAATTATTGACAGCATACATACCTTCAAAACTTAATGGTTTAGATTTTAATGCATTTCCGTCATAAGGAAGTTTGTGATAGGCATCAGCAACCACAAATAATGGATCGTCTATTCCAAACACTTTGCTCGAGGAAGGCACCATTCTTGCAACAATCATACCTACAAAACCAATATTATTATTTGCCCAGACTTTTATAGAATTTTCTAATTTATCAAATACAAAACTTTTTAAAATACCTGGAGAATCAAGAGTATTTTCACAAAGGTATATGTCTACAGGTTTAGGGTTCATTTTAAATCTTTTTTCAATCCCATTAGCAATAGATACAGAAATTGATTCCAATGCCCTGACTCCAACAGCAGTACTAATTACATCACATTCAGAAATTTTACTTGATATAATTTCAACATCATTAGAATCAAGTGCTTCG
>JACVJA010000225.1 GCA_015661035.1 Candidatus Calidifonticultor daggyaiensis
GGTTAGAAATAAAAAAACTAATTGCACTAAAACGTTATATGCGATTCTGTTAAATTTATAATTCATTAAAATAATCCTTCTTTTCTTCTTTCAGCAGAAGTTCTAATATAGATTAAAATTAAAATAAATGTAATTATAAATAAAATAACTGACACTGCAGCACCAATACCAATTTTGCCCATTCTAAATGTCATATAATAAATATAGTATTCTAATACAGTTGTGGCATACCCTGGTCCACCATTTGTACTTACTAATACAACCCCAAACAAATTATTTAAAACATAAATTGTCATAGTAACAATATACATTTTTATAATTCCTGATAAATAAGGTGTAGTAACATACCGCATTAATTGAAAATCATTAGCACCATCAATAATCGCTGCTTCATAGACTGTTGGGTCTGCAGAATCTAAAGAAGCAAGAAATATTACTGTAGAAAACCCTAGTTCTCTCCAAATAATTACCCAAGAAAGAGCTAATAAAGCAAAACGGGAATTCCCAAACCAATCAACCACTAAAAAATTCAGCCCTAATGCTCTTAAAATTGTATTTATAGGACCATAATTATTTAATAAAAAAGTCCAAACAATACTTGCAACGATCATTGGAATTATAGAAGTTAAAAAAATTACCCATCTGTAAAATTTATAACCCCAAATTTTTCTATAAATATTGTGTGATAAAAAAATAGTTAATAAAATAACTATAGGTATAACAATTACTGCAACAGCTAAACTCCTAATCAAAGGTGCATATAGATAACCTTTCTTAAATATTGAAATATAATAGCTAAAATTATTAAATTCATTTAATAATGGTATGACACCCTTCCATTTTATAAAGCTAAATAAAAAAAGCCTAATAGCTTGATAACCAAAAATAAAAATTAGTAATAATAGTGTTGGTGAAATGAATGCATAACCACTTAGATTATCTTTTAATTGTCTTTTTAAGCCTAATATTTTTGAATTGGACATTTTTAGACTATATATAATTTTGCATAATTCTTTTGGTGGGAAAAGTCTTTTCCCACCAAAAGAATTGTTCATTTTAAATTATTCTAAAACAGAAGCTGCTTCCATCTTCTTTGCAAACTCTTCAAAGCTAATATTTCCATGGAGATAATCTGTAGCGCTTCTAATTAACTCATCATATTGGTTTGCAATCCAATATTCATAGCCCATTGGTGTAAAATCCGGATTATTACTAAATATAAACTGCATATTTGGTGTAAGTTCTTCGCCTGAAATATCAATATCCTTATAAGCTGGTACTACTCCATATTTTAACATTTCTTTTTGCCACTTTTCGCTTACAAAATAACTTACAGCAGTAGCACACTCTTTAGGGTACTTGGTCCAATTTGCAATAGCTAAATTATAACCCAATGTTGGGAATGCGTCCTTTAAATTCCCATTACCCATATAAGGTAATTTGCTATACACAACATTTTTATCTCCTATTTCGCCTTCTTTAATTGTTGATGCATACATGCTATTAATAAACCATATTGCAGCAACTTTTCCACTTGAAAATCTTGAATAATAATTAGAAGCATAATCCAAAGTTTCTCCCTCTGGGTCTAGATATTTTCTATCATACATTTCTTTATATTTTGTCATAACATCTTTCCACTCAGGCGCTGTTGAAAATTTTGCATCCGTCCAAGCTTTTTTATGAGAAATAGTATCATCATAATACTGTGACATCATATCCATAACCCAAAATTCATGAACTAATCCTTCTTTATTTGCAAAAGAAATTGGAATAACACCAGACGATTTAATTTTTTCCAGCATATCCATCCAAGCATTAAATTCAAGCGGTATATTATTTATATCTACCCCTGCATTTTGTAAAATTTGCTTATTATAAGCCATATACACAGTTTCTAAAAAAAATGGGGCACCATATAAGTTACCATTTTCATCTGTATTTGCTAATCTAGTATCAGGGGAAAGTTTTTCTAAAACATCAGAGCTAAGAAGTTTATTAATTGGCTGATAGATACCACCTGTTCCCCTAGCAAGAGTTGACATTGTTCCTGACCAGTCCCAAGTTATATCAAAACCACTTTGGGAAACACCAGCAGCTGTAAGCTTTGTTATAACATCAGCAATAGGGTTTTCAATTATTTCTACTGTAAAATTTTCGTTTGCATTAATATCAGCTACTACATCTTTATACCACTGAGACAAGCCACTTCCTGCTTCATTCTGCCAAAATATTAAATTTGGTTTTTCTGCTCCTACTGATTCTTCTGGTTTACTCTCAGTTGTACCAACTTCTGTTGGCTCAGAAATGACAACTGTAGTTCCTGAAGTAGCAGTTGTTTTACATGAAACAAACAAAAAAACTAAACTACAAATTAATGCAATGACTAAGATATTGCTATTAATTTTTTTAAACATACTCCCTCCTTAACAAAATATTAAAATTTACAATTTTTGAATAAATTTTGTTTTACCACCTCCATTCAAAAAAAATTTTTTGATAATTGAACAATGATATAAAATGGAAATATAAAAAATTAACTTTCTTCATTTTCAATTAAATTAGCCTCCACTTACATTAAAAATTTTCTAGATATTTAAATATAAAATCATTAAAATTTTTGTCTTATTTAATTTAAGATTGATTATGTTTTAAATTTATAATATTTCTCCTAAATCTATTAAAACCTTTTACAGAAGCCAGGATATTTTCCATTGGAAATTCAGGCCTATACCATTTAACTACCTCGCATATAAACCCACCATTTTTGTTATTTAACTCATTTACTAACTTTACTGCAAACTTTTCTACTTCTTCTGGACTTTTACAAGGTAGCACTGAAATCATATCTACAGGGGCTTTTAAACAAATCTTTCCTTTTAAATTCTGTTTAATTTTTTCAATACCTGTTGTTTCAATATCAGGAGTAAAAAAAACATCTATATTTAAATCCTTTAAATGCTCATGTATTGATTCCGAATTTCCATCAATACAAAGCGACGTATAAAGACCTTGCTCATGAACAAAACTAAAAAAATCTTTCAAAATTGGTTTAAACTCTTTAACCCAAATATTAGGATTAAATATTAATCCTGTACTAGTACCAATGTCTTCTATAACTGTTATCATGTGAGCTCCAGATTGTTTATACTTTTTTACCATACCTTTGTAATAATTTACGACTCTTTCGTACACTTCTAAAACAAAACTAATTTCTGTAGCAAGCTTAATAAAAATATCTGTTGGACCTATCATAAAATAAGTTGTTAGGTAAAACCCAGCATCAATAAAACAGTTTATAAACCTGTCGCTATAATTATTTTTAATTACATTTTTTAATTTTTTAAAATGGTTATCCAAATTATTAATATCTGGAAATTTATATTCATCAATATTTTTGACATCTTTTAAAGCCGGTTTTATAAAATCATATGTTACATTTAAATTGTTAGGAATTCTAATAATATTACCGAATTGGTCACTTCTAATACTTTCTCCTTTTTCATTCTTACCAATTTCTTTTAATACCCATGAATAGCTAATTGGCCAAATAGCATCAAATTCTTCAGTCCCAGGAATTAACTCAACTTTTTCAGGATCCAATGTTGAATAAGCATTGTAAATACCTGGTACATAATTGGTCTCCATTGGTAAATAATCAGGTTTGTTAAACTCTATGGCTTTTATAACATTTTCAATATGATAAGACATTTTTAATCATTAATTAGTATTTTAAAAAGTTCAATTAATTTTAAAAAAGTATAAAAAGTATAATAAATATTTTACAAATTATGACTTCTATATTGTCTAATCTTATTTTGCTAATTATTTTTTTAAATTTCTTTATTTTTTTTAAA
>JACVJA010000226.1 GCA_015661035.1 Candidatus Calidifonticultor daggyaiensis
AGTACGATCAAGAAAAAATTAATTTAGAGGAAATAAAAAAGAAAGTTATTAAAAAAACTGTACTCGTTAGTATACATTCAGATATCCCCAAATTTGTTGGTGTTGATCTAAAAAATTATGGTCCACTTGAACCTGAAGATGTCACAATTTTGCCAAATGGTAATATCGAACCATTTTTAAATAAGCTATCTGTTAGCGGAGGATGGGCAGAGAGCATTGAAAATCCCTAAAGAAATTAGGACGTATTGTTCAAGATGCAAAACACATACTGTACACTCTGTTACAATATATAAAAAGGGAAAGGAAAGACGTTCATCAGCAGGTGCACGTCATCATGAGCGGGATAAAAAAGGATATGGTGGCCAAAAGTTCCCAGAGTTGGTACGTACTGCAAAAACAACAAAAAAGGTTACCTTAAAATTGAAATGTAAACAATGTAACTTCATACACCATCGTGAAGGTGTACGATTAAGAAAGGCTGAAATAGTTGAAAGGTGATATAAGTTTGGTTAAAAAAGAGAAAATACTGTTACCCAAGCCTAAGAGCGCTTTTTATTTAGTAGAATGTTCCAATTGTAGAACGCAAAAAATAATTTTCTCACACTCTACAATCAATGTTAAATGTCCATCATGTAGTACAATATTATGTGAAAGTACAGGTGGTAAGGCGATAATAAAAGGTAACGTGATAAAAAGATTGGACCAGGTTTAGGTAATTTTTATTAAATGATAGTGTTAAAGATAAAGATGGTCGCCATGTTCCTTGCGAGAAGTGAAAGCCCAGAAGAATGGAAAGCAGTGTCTACAGCTATTTCCACATTAGTTGAAGAAGCTACTTTCGAAGCTACTCCTCAAGGAATAAATTTCCGAGGAATGGATCCCTCGCATATTGCTCTTATTGACCTAAACTGGCCTAGTACTGCCTTTGAAAAGTATGAATGCTCAGAACCAATAAAAATAGGAGTAAAAATCGAAGATCTAGTTAAGTTCATTAAAAGAGCCTCTTCAAAAGATAAGATTGAGCTTGAAATTAAAGAAAACGCTCTCCTCATTAAACTATTTAATTCATACAAGAGAGAGTACCTTCTTCATTTAATTGAACCTTATAGCACTTCAACACCATTACCAAAAGTGCCATTGAATTCAAAGATTGTAATAAAGACCAAGTCACTAGAAAAGCTATTGGATGATATCCAAGTGGTTTCAGAAACCGTTACCTTAACTACAACTAAAGACCAAGTTTTATTAGAAGGCCAAGGTGATGCTGGTGTTGCAAAGGTTATTGTAGATAAGACAAATGAAGATTTAATTTCTATCGATATAAAAGAGGAAAGCTCTTCCACTTACAGTTTATCACATTTAATCGATGTAATAAGCGCTCTTTCTTCAGTTTCAGAAAATGTTACATTAGAATATTCATCTAAAATGCCTATAAAATTAAATTTTAAAATCGGTCCTTATGGAATAGATTTTAACTACTATCTTGCACCTAGAATTGAATAAGATTTTATATTCATAAAATTTAGTAAAGATTGATTAGAAAAGTTATAACTCTCTATTATTTACCCTTTATGATTAATTATGCCAAAAAGGGAGTTCCAATTGCCAGAGGAGGGTGAAGTTGTCTTAGCTACAGTTACAGAAATAACTCCTTATGGTGCCTATGTTACATTAGATGAATATGGAGGCATGCATGGTTTCCTTCACATATCTGAAGTATCATCAGGATGGGTTAAGCATATTGATAAACATATTAAAGAAAATCAAAAAGTTGTTCTTAAAGTTATAAGAGTTGATAAAATTAGAAGGGAAGTCGATCTTTCTCTTCGTCAAGTAACGGAAGAAGAGAAAAGAAATAAATTAATTTTAATAAAAAAAGAAGAAAAAAGTAGAAGTGTTCTAAAAAAAGTTGCTCTCGATCTCCAAATTCCAGATACTGTGCTACAAAGTCATATTGAGAAAATATTAGAAGAATACACCTCTTTATACTCTATGATAGATTCCTTATTGCAAAAAGGTCCCTCTGTTTTAACAAAACTTTCCCTGCCCGAAGATTTTTCTCAAAAAATATATGAGGTTGCAAAAGAAAAGCTGTCCCCCCCTCCTGTAGTTATAAATGAAATATTACAAATAACTTCCCCCGCTCCAAACGGCTTAGAAGTGATTAAGCAAGTTTTGAGTTCAACTAGTAAATTAAATGACGAGAATATTAAAATATCTATTAAGTATATTGGCGCGCCAAATTATCGCCTCTCATTATCTGCGCCAAATTATAAAATTGCGGAACAATTACTAAAACAAGTCAACGAGATTCTTCAAAAAGAAGCTAAAAAAAATAAATGCGAACTTTCAATAAAAAGAATATAAAGTGATCAAAAAATGAAATCATTATTAAAAAAATGCCCTAAATGTTTATCATATACTTTAAAAGAAGTATGCCCAAATTGTGGTTCCCCAACACTTTCTCCTCATCCACCTAAATTTTCCCCTGATGACAAATACGCTTACTTAAAAAGTAGTGTAAAATAGCCATAAAAATAAGTGTATGTTAGAGCTTGGCTTTGTAAATTAGCACTTGTAGATAAGACGTGAAAGGCGATTGATATACTAATTCGAAGTAAGGATTATTTGTCCCTCCAATTTTCTGATAATAATAATAAACTGTAATAACCTGATTACCATATTGTGCTTGGGTTGGGCTCCATGGGAGCATTTTTCCTAAAAGAGTATTTTCCCAAAAGTATTCTGTGGGCTGATTCTTACTCTCATTATAGTATTTCTTTTCATCTAATCTAGCAATTTTCGCCATCCATGGAAATTTACTTTCATCCCCCCCGCCACCTATCCAGTATACTCCTTGCTGGATTTGTTGCCCAACAGTAAATACAACAATATACACATTCTTTTTTCCCGGTACAAGCTCCTTTATGATTTTTATTGCCTCCTCTTCATTTGATAAAAACATTTTACCTACTAATGCAATTTTTGTTGTATTTATTGTGGCATTATCAACTAATGTTGTTCTATTACCAATTACCCTTATCCAATACCCATAATCCCACCAAGAAATAATAACAGCATCTCCAGGTGTTTGTTCTCGAATATAAGATAATGCCTCAATCCAATCGTTACTAACAACTTTAAATGCTGTTGAACCATTAAGAATTGAAACAGGTTGATCCGCATAGCGTATCCAAATGCTGCAATTAAATAACATAATAATTAGAATAAATGTGATAAATATTAACTTGAAATTCGTGTTTGTAATCTCTAAACCTTTTCTTTTTAGAGTATATTTAGATGATTGAGCAAATAATGCTCTTATAATAACCAAGATTCCAATGCCACCCAAAATTGTCAAGCTAAACGTTAAGTAAATCATTAATCTACCAAAGGACGCCGCAAAATATAAAGCGGTGATAGTAAAAATTATAGCAGAAAATCTTTTAAAATCAACATTTTTAATTACATAATATATACTAAATCCTCCAAAAAATATCATAATAGAGAAAAAAGTGAAATATTCGACAGCTGTTGATGAAGCATGTTCTGCAACAGATTCAACAATTGGTTCTTGAGATATTTCAAAAGGAAAAATAACTGAAAGATACCTTTGTGTTAATCCCCCTACTGCACCAAAGCTAACTAAAGCTAAACCTATCATAACAGCAGTTAAAATAGAATAAACTTTGTCTTTAATTCCAATTGTCATATTTTTCTCCTTAAGCATTAGGAGAAAACAACTTGCAATACCAATATATATAACAAGATTTGCTGGGTTAACTATAACCATATATCCTGGTTTTTTAAACATCATGCTAATAAGTAAATTAAAGACAGTTA
>JACVJA010000227.1 GCA_015661035.1 Candidatus Calidifonticultor daggyaiensis
AAAAAAATTAAAACATATGTTTTAGCTAAAAATATTAGTGTTCCGTAAACAGGGTTTACAAAAGGCTGCCATCCACCTAAAAAAAGCAGAGCACCTAAAGCACAAACAATGAAAAGATTAACAAATTCAGCAAGAAAAAAGGCTGCAAATCTAAATCCGCTGTATTCAATATTAAAACCTGCAACAATTTCAGATTCTGCCTCAGGTATATCAAAAGGTGTACTATTTATTTCTGCAAGTGAAGCTGTAAAAAATATGAAAAACCCAACTGCTTGAGGAATAATATACCAAATTTTACTTTGGGCTCTTACAATTTCAGTAAGGTTCATGCTGCCAGCCATTAATACTACACTCATAGAAGCAATAATCATTGGAATTTCATATGACATTAATTGGGCAGCACTTCTAAGACCCCCTAATAGAGCATATTTATTGTTTGAGCTCCAGCCAGCCATTATCAGCGCAATTACAGAAAACCCCATAATAGCTAAAACAAAAAACAAACTAATTTCAATATTGGTTGCAACAATTTTTTCTGCAAAAGGCAAAAATGCAAAAACAGTTAACGAGGGCATAAAAACAATCATAGGAGCCCAAATATAAGTCCATCTGTCAACTCCTTTTGGAATTATATCCTCTTTCCCTAATAGCTTAATTGCATCAAAGACAGTTTGAAATATTCCATGTGGGCCATGATGACGAGGACCCATCCTGTATTGCATGTGTCCCATTACTTTTCGAAGCATATAGATAAGCACAAGTGCTGTAATAAAAATAAATAAGAAAGCAATTACAAGTTTAAGTAATGTCCACAATAATATAAGCCACCAAGCCATAAAGTTTGAGCTCCTTAATTAAATTTACTTATATTTATCTTTATTTAGCTTATTTATTTAGCCTATTATCCTTACTACTGCTTTATTGTCATTAATTATTCTTAATTTAATCTCGTTTACTTTTATTTAAATCTATATAAGCCACATATTTTTAAGCCACATATTTTATGAACCAATACAGCTTCCTTAGGTATCTTATCTAATAATTATCTATCACAGCTACCCATAACTGTATCAAAACTTCCAAGAATTACTATTGCATCAGCAATATAGGTCCCACTTAATGCAAAATTAAGCATATTTAAGTGTGAAAAAGATGGCGTCCTTATCTTTAACCGATAAGGGTTTTTTTCACCTTTGCTAACTAAATAAAAACCGATTTCACCTTTTGTACCCTCATTTCTTAAATAAATTTCTCCCTCAGGAGGTTTTAAGACCTTAGGAATTTTAGCTTGAAATTCACCCTGTGGAAGACTGTCTACAGCCTGCTCTACAATTCTTAAAGACTGCCTCATTTCTTCCATTCTAACCATATACCTATCATAAACATCACCATTTTTACCAACTGGAATTTCAAAATCATACTTTTCATATCCACTGTAAGGTTCTACTTTTCTAATATCGAATTTAACACCAGAACCACGCAGTGTTGGACCGCTTGCACCCCAATTAAAAAGGTCTTCTTTTTTTAGTATGCCTATATTTTTTAATCTATTTATAAAAATTTCATTTCCACTAATAAGCTCTTCATAACGTTTAAGTTTAGTTGGAAATTCTTTTCTAAAATCGTTAAATTTTTTATAAAAACCCTTTGGCATATCCTGACGAACACCACCAATTGTAATATAATTAAAAGTAAGCCTTCCGCCTGCAAGCATTTCTAACAGTCTAAGAATATTTTCCCTGTCTAAAAAACCAAATAACAAAGGTGTAAATGCACCAGTTTCCAAACCAATAGAACCAAAAAATATTAAATGAGCTGCAATTCTGTTTAACTCAGCACAAATAACTCTTATTGCTTGAGCTCGCTCAGGCACTTCTAAATCCATCAATTTTTCAACAGTTAAACAATAGCATAACTCATTATTTAATGCTCCAGTATAGTCAAGCCTGTCAACTAAAGGTTTAAACTGGATATATGTTCTATTTTCAGCAATTTTTTCAATTCCTCTGTGAAGATAGCCAATAATAGGCTCAATATTTACAATTTTTTCACCGTCAACTCTTGCAATGAACCTGAATACTCCGTGGGTAGAAGGATGATGGGGGCCAAAATTTACCTCCATGTAATCTTTAGGCAAATCATCTATTAGAATTTCATTTTCTTCATAAAGCATATTTATTATTTATAATTACCTAAAATAATTTTAATTATTACTAAAAATTTAATTTCTATTAAATTTGTTATTAAATTATTATCTTAGCTATTGTGCTATTATCCTATTAAAAAAATTATTAAATGTTTAATTTGGTTATTATTCAAATTTTTTTGGCGGAAGATATTCCCTTTCTTCCCATTTAATTTCAAAACTTTTTCTTAATGGATAAAAACCCTCATCACCAGAAAGCAAAAGAGGTTTTAAGTTTGGGTGACCAATAATATTAATTCCAAACATTTCAGCCATTTCTCTTTCGTACCAATCTGCTGCTCTATAAATTTCATAAATTGAATCAACTTGAGGATTTAAAGCATCCAACTTTACTTTAACATTAATTGACCATTGATTTTTAAATGAATAAAAAAGATAAACCATTTCTAAATAATCAATATAATCAACTGCAGTGATGCATTTTAGATATTCAAAAGAAAGCTCTGGTTTTTTATTTAAAATTTCAACAAACTTTTTTAAGTCTTCTCTTTTAATCTCACAAAAAAGCTGATCTTTAAAAATAAAAAAATTACATAATAGACCAGACGGTTTTGTATATTTTTCAACAACTTCTATTATTTCTTGGACATCAACTTTTTTATACTTAAACTCTAAAATTTCCATTCTTTCTATTTTTTGCTAACTGTTTTTTTATAATTATAATTTTAGTTACATTTTTTAATTATTCCTTAAATAACTATTGCTAATTACTTTACCACTATGGTTTCTCTATTTATTACATCTTTTAACTTTAAAAGACCCATATATAAAGCTTCAGGTCTTGGTGGACATCCTTGTACATATACATCCACCGGTATAACTTTATCAACACCTTGAACAACGCTATATGAGTCATAAAACGGACCACCTGAAATCGCACAAGAACCCATTGCCACAACATATTTAGGTTCAGCCATTTGTTCATAAATTCTTTTAACTACTGGTGCATATTTCCTGGTAATTGTGCCTGAAATTATTATCATATCAACCTGTCTTGGAGATGCTCTAAAAAACATACCATATCTTTCAAAGTCATAATGTGAAGCTGCAGCAGCCATAAATTCTATAGCACAGCATGCAACTCCAAATGTTAAATACCACAAAGATCTTGATCTTGCAGCATTCATAAGCTTATCATAACAAACAGTAATAATATTAGGCTTTTTAAACTTTCCTTCTAAAAAACCCATTTTAAAATGCCCTTCTTCCAGGTATATACGAGGCCAATTATTAAAATTGCTACAAAAATAAAAACTGAAACTAGTCCAGTAATGCCAAGCTGCCTAAAATAAACTGCCCAAGGAAATAAAAATAGAGCTTCTATATCAAAAACAACAAAAAGAAAAGCAAATATATAGTATCGAACATAAAAATGAGCAAAAAGCCCAGCTCTCGGGGGAACACCACATTCATAAGTCATTAATTTTTCTTCTGTAGGATTATTGGGGGCTAAAAATTTTGTTATAAAAACGACTAAGGGTACAAACAATATACTCACTATAAAAAATAAACCAACAGTAAAATAATCTATTATATACTGTTCTTGCATTTACCCTCAGTAAAAACAAAGCAAAATTTTTAAAATTAATTAAGCTATTATACCAATAAAATAATTCATTTAA
>JACVJA010000228.1 GCA_015661035.1 Candidatus Calidifonticultor daggyaiensis
ATGTTAAGATTTGTATAATGCTGAATTATTCATCAGGAATTAATTATTTAGAATGAATTATAATTGGTTATTTTGACAACTGTCTGTCAGGGATAAAAATAATTTATTTGGATTTTTACTTTTTTACCATTAAGATTTAATGAAATTTAACTGTGAATAAAATTAAAAAACTATAAAATCCGTTCCTGTTTTACTTAATTGAAGTTTTTTGTTTTTAATTATAGCTTTCGTCTTTAATTTTTTGCCATAGATAGTTTTGATTTACTATTCAATTTCTTCAAATTAGAATTGATAACTCCAAAAATATATGCAATTTGGAATTGGCAACTACAAAAATATATGTAAAATGGAATTATGTATAAAGATTTAAAAACATGATACCTGTAGGGTTACAAGGCTGGTAATAATAGATGAGGCGCAGAAAATACCAGAGCTTCTGGATGAAGGTACAGGTTAATTGAAAATAAAAAACATAAGTTCATACTGACCGGCTCAAATGCAAGAAAACTAAGGCACAAAGGTTATGACTTGCTTGCAGGCAGAGCATTAAATAAATTATATGCATCCTTTACTCCGCAAGAACTTGGTTCAATTTTGAATTCAAACATTCTTTAAAATATTGATGTCTTCCTTCAGTTTATACTGAGTCAGAACCAGGTGAATATCTTGACAGCTATATAAGGACATATCTGGAGGAGGAAATACTGCAGGAAGGTCTTACAAGAAACCTTGGAGTATTTTCTAGGTTTAATGAAGCTGCAAGTTTTTCACATGGCTTGATACTCAATGTGTCTTAAGTATCCAGTTGTGTCTTAAGTATCCAGTGATTGCTCTGTAGAGAGAAAAGTGGTTGAAATTTTACAATACTTGAAGACTTAATGCTTGCTTAAAGGATTACTGTATTTACTAAAAGAGCAAAAAACGCATTGTAGCCCATCCGAAATTTTATTTTTTTGATACAGGTATTTACCCTGCAATAAGAACAATGGGACCACTTGATTTAGTCGAAGAAGTCGAAGGAATATTGTATGAAACTCTTTTTCTGCAGGTACTGGCTGCAATAAATGATTACTTAAAAACTGGTTACAAAATATATTACTGGAGAACAAGCAGCAATACTGAAGTAGATTTTATTTTATATGGTCCTAACGGACTAAAAGCCTTTGAAGTTAAAAGGAAAGGGAAAATCTCATCAAAAGATTTAAAAGGGTTAAATACTTTCAGAACTGATTATCCGGAAGCAGAGGCATACTGTATTTATGGAGGGCAAAGGGAGCTTTCCAGCGGCAAAATAAGGATTATTCTTGTTAAATATGCGCTAAAAAATATGGATAAGATCTTGTAATAAAAATATATTTATTTTTATCTTTTAACCCCCACACCCTAGTACTTTTTTAATTCTGTCCTTCTTCTAAATAAAAATTATTTCTTAAGATGTGCTTATTGTCTATATAAACAAGTTTTTTTAAATAAATCAGCTTTTTTTCAGGAAAAAATGACGCAAGTAGAAGCTCTACAAAAAATGATGAAACTATAAAAAATGGTGAAAGTTATAAGGAAATGAGCAGCAGCATTTTGTTTCAAATCATTAGTAAAAAGGTGAGGATTTTATTTAAACTCATGTATTTTAATGCCTTTGATGCTTTTATTTATTGGAGTTAAGAAAATATAGACAATAAAATAGAATATAAGGTTGATAAAAAACTATATTTAAATTTACTTTACAAGTCTGGCATTCATATTTATAAAGAATATAAGGTTGATAAGAAAACCTTAAATGTTTTAGCTTTTAGTGAACTTAGTATTGAGTAAATTGTTTAATTATAAAAAAACTATTATTTTATTTCTGCTGGCTTAAATTTAAATTTTGATAGACCATGATTTGTCTTTTCCCAGTAAAAAGGCTTAAAAATTAACTGCCATAAAGCTTTATATGCTGCTATAGAGTGAAGTACCCAGTAAAATGGATTTAAAAGTGCATAAAAAATAAGATTGTAATACTTTCTAGATAATGCTGCAGCAAGATTTAGTAAAATCATAATGGAGTTGCCAACAATAAGGCTAATTGTCCCCATAAGCGAAATAACTTCCGGAATTGCCGGGAAGAGGAAGAGCTGGTGTGCTATTATCCAGAATAAAAATGTTACCCACATAATAGGGTTTACAAGAAAAGTAAAAGGAGTACCTGTTATAATCATCTGAAACGCTATCCATCTTAAAAATCCCAATTTCTTAATAATTTTAATAGGGTTTCTGTTATATACAAGTGATGTCTGCATATATCCTTTAACCCATCTCGACCTCTGTCTAATCCAGTTTGCGATATTATTATTTGCTTCTTCATAAGTTGTAGAGTTAATTACCCCTACCTTTTTATTCTCTATTGAAATTCTGACACCAAGATCTGCGTCTTCTGTAACATTGTAAGGATCCCAGCCTGATATCTTTCTTAAAATATCAACCCTAAAATGATTGCTAGTACCACCCAGCGGGATTGGAAGTTTAAGTTTAAAAAGCCCGCTCAAAAGGTAATCAAACCAATATGTGTATTCAAGAGTAAACATTTTAGTCAGGAAGTTTTCATCCCTGTTGTAATAATTCAAAAAAGCTTGAAAGCAACCGTAGTCCTCACCGCTCTGTTCGAATGCAAAAAGCGCTTTCTTTAGCTGATCTGGTTCAGGAATATCTTCAGCATCATAGATTACAAGATACTTGCCCCTTGCAAGGTAAAGACCATAATTGCAAGCTTTTGGTTTTGTCGTTGGTATGCCATTTGGAACTACAAAGAATCTCCAGTTTCCGGGTGGATTTAACTTTTTTGCATCTTCTAGAGTTTTAACATCATGCTCCTCAAACAAAAAAATTATGTCAAGTTTGTTTTGGGGATAATCGAGCTTTTTTATAGAATCGATTATATTATTAAGAACAATAGGAGGTTCTTTAAATAATGGAATAAGTACTGTATAAACAGGATAATCTTTGATTTGTAAAAGATTTTTTGAGTCTGTGCTTTGTGCACTTTTTATAGAAACATTTTCTGTGAATTTGTCTTTTGCATTAGTATTTTTTGTTTTACTAAAGAATTTGTGTCTTATTCCCGCCATGCTTACAATGAATTTGAAAGAAATAGACATTAAGTAGAATACTTGTATTGCGGCAAATATAACTATAAGTGTTGTAATAGGATAGAAATAAATGAGCAAAGCTGTTACTATAAGCAATGTAAAAAGGACCACTATTTGTGGTTTTGTCAGTCTGATAAATGCTGACTGCTGTGGATTTCTGTGAAACAATGCAAACATTGATTTATTTAAAAGGCTTCTTTTATATATTCTCTTCACAAGCTCAGTTAAATCCTTGTCAGTAATAACCCTTTCTTCAATTTCTTTAACCCCAAAACTTGCAAATTTATTCTTTAAATAAGCCGCTGTTTTTTGACTTCTTGGATAAGATGTTAAAATAACCAGCTTGTTTGCTTTTATATACATTGGTATTGCCTGGATATCAATAATTTTTTCAGGTTCTATACCATAAAGAAGCCTTGTGTCTAGCGTTTTCATTTCGTTTTCAATTTTATAACTTACAAAAGGCAGTCTTAGTTTTTCTGACAAAGCCTTGAAAAAATTTAAACGTGAAACAAAGCCATAACTTATTAGTATCCAGCCAAGCCTGCCTCCAACTTTTTTTTGAATTTCAAGAGCAGTGTAGAGGTCTTTTACTGATAGGTAACCTTTTTCTATTAAGATATCCCCAATACGGCTTTCCCAGTTGTAAGAATCACTATTATTTCTTCTTTCATTTATTTCATTTACTTCATTTATTCCA
>JACVJA010000229.1 GCA_015661035.1 Candidatus Calidifonticultor daggyaiensis
TATTTCATTATATGGTGGTTATCATGGAACCTCTTTTGTTACTACAGGTGCATCTCTTACAGGAACTTTAGCTTATGGTAAATATCACGGTGGAGCGAATTTGGCTCATTTTATTCAAAATTTTATAAGAGTTCCAGCACCATACTATTATAGGCCTTACTTTGAAGTAACTAATAGGGATGATAAAGATGAAGTAGATAGAAGGTGTCTTGAGGCTTTAGAAATGCAAATAAAATATGGTTCTACAGGTCCGGTTTGTGCTATGGTTATGGAGCCCCTGCAGGCAAGTGGTGGACAGATTATTTTTTCTAAAAATTACCTACAAGGGGTAAGAGATATTTGCACAAAACATAATATTGTTTTAATTTGGGATTGTATACAAACTGCATTTGGCAGATTGGGTGATTGGTCTGCAGCAAATTATTATAATATAAGCCCAGATATAATGGTATGTGGAAAATCAATGGGAGCCGGATTTCCAATAAATTGTATTGTAATTTCAGATGACTTGGAAGGTTTAAAAATGGATGGAATAGATTTACATACTTTTGGTAATAATCAGGTTAGCCAGGTTGCTGCGTTAAAACAAATTGAAATAATTGAAAGAGATAAAATTCTTGAAAATGTACAAAATGTTGGCTCTTATTTAAAAGGTGAGTTAATAAAACTGCAAAAGGACTGGCCTTGTCTTGGAGAAGTAAGAGCATTGGGATTTCATATAGGGCTAGAAATTGTTAAAGATCGAGAAACAAGAGAGCCTGATTATAATGGATGCAGTAAAATACGTGATGAAGGTTTCGGTAATGGCATTATTTTTGGAGTTGGTGGCTCTGGGCAGGGTAAAAATGTTTTAAAAATTAAACCACCTTTAATTACAACAATGAGTCAAGCTGATGAAATTCTGGAAAAATTAGTTGCAACTCTAAAAAAGGTATATAAAAAAGGTACATAAAAAGTATATCAAAAGAGAATATAAAGATTTATGTAAAAAAATAATTAATTTTCAAATATCTTATTTTTTAAATTTAAGAAACAATTTAGAAAATTAATAATAAATAAGATAATAAAATTAATAAAATTGAAATAGTAAAAAGGTGGAAAATAAGGATTCAAAATTTGAAGAAATGAATGCAATAAATAAATTTAACAATGATTTGGACCAGGCTGGAAAAGTTACCGTAATTACTGGTGGTGCAAGCGGTATTGGCAGAGCAATTGCTCTTACTTTTGCAAAAAAAGGCTCAAATTTAGCCATTTTTGATATAAATGCAAAAGAAGGCAAGGCTGTTTGCGGGGAAATTACTAAAAATTTTGAAGTTAATGCAGAATTTTATAATTGTGATATTTCAAATTATGAACTTGTAAAAATGAAAGCTGCTGAAATTATTAATAATTTTGGAAAAGTTGATAATATCATTTGTGCAGCTGGGTTTTCAACAAAAGAAAGTATTGAAAAAATAGATATTAATTCTTGGAATAAAGCAATAGATATTAATTTAAATGGCACATTTTATATTATTAAAAGTTTTATAGCAGATATGATTGCTCGAAAAAGCGGCTGTATAATTATTATTGGTTCAGCTACTATTTATACAGGTAGCGGCGGCGGTGTCCATTATGCTGCTACTAAAGCTGCTCAATACGGCTTAATGAAAGGGCTAGCACATGAGCTTTTGAGTAAGGGCATTCGAATAAATATTATAACACCACATATTATTGATACGCCATTGTTAAGATCTAGATATCCAGATACACCTGAAATTAATAAGAAACTTGCAGAAAGAGTTCCTATAGGTAGGATTGGGAGGCCGCAAGATATTGCAAACATAGCATTATTTTTAGCGTCAAGCGAAGCAGAATATATCTGTGGAGCAGAAATACTAGCTGATGGTGGAGCTATATTTTATAAAAGATAGGCTTTTTAAAGCGCACTTAGAATTTTGAAATAAAGTTAAAAACTTTAATAATTTTTAAATTTAAATAGTTCTTAAAGATATTTACCCTTAACAAGTTAAACAAGGGTGCCCTCTATTTGGCACAACACAAATCATTTTTAGACCTTCTTCACCAGCTTGAAATTGATGAATTTCGTTTGGTTCAACAAAAATGAAATCATTCTTTTCAATTCTTAATTTTTTATTCTCTCCAATAATAAAACCCTTACCATCAATAATATATACTTCATGTTCCCATACATGAGAATGATAAGGGGTGTTTCCATTTGAATCTATTTCAAAAAGCCTTAAAGAAAATGTAGGTGCACCATCTTTTTGTGTAATTACTGGATAAAAATTTACACCTTTAGCATTTGGATCGTTTACTTCTTCTTTAATAAGTTCATCTCTTTTTTTAATTTTCATAAATTACTCCTTACTATCTTTAAATTTAGTCATCTAAAAGTATATTACCGTATTACTTTTCATAAATTATTTTAACAAAAATAATAATACTTGTAATTAGCATCGATAGTGCAGCTGCAAGCATAGAATAATAAATACTATAATTTGAAATAGTTTTAATTATAAATGGAGCAATAGATGCTCCAATATTTACAGCAGCAAAAACTATACTTGCAAGAAAACCTCTATTATGCTCATAAACAGTGCTTGTCCTAGAAATACCTAAGGTAATAATACCAGAGCATCCAAGACCTGCAAAAAATACTAAAGTTAATAGAGTAATTTTATTATTCAGTAAAGGAAAAATTGAAATAGAAATTAAAGCAATAATAGATAAAGAAAGTAATATATAATTTACTTTGAACTTATTAACAATAAAACTAACAATAATTCTACCCAGTAAAATTGCAATCCAAAAAATAGAAACAGATATTCCTGCATTATTAATTTCAAAAAATTTAACAGTCCTTAAAAAAGTTGGCGTCCACGTTGACATAATAGTTTCACTAATGCAGTAAAAAAACAACATAAAGCACCCAAGAATAAAAATTATATTAATTTTTTTATCTACAAAAGTATTTTTAAAGCTTACTGTATTTGGATTTTTTGGGTTTTTTCCATCTGTATTTAAAGTATTTAAAGAATCTAAAGAATTTAAAGAATTTGTTGAAGAGATAGTTTTTTGCCAAGATTTGTATTTAAGCTTAAGTAATAGATAAAGAGTTATAATAACTATAATAATACCCACAATAACATAATATATATATCGCCAATAAATACCATTTTTAACTGTAAGTGATACTATTAATGGCGCAGTAAAATTTCCTATAGGATAAAAGCTTAAAAAAATTGTAGTTAATCTATCTTTATTTTCTATTTTGCTTTCTAAAATATATTGTGTTGCTTGAAGCCATAATACACCTGCAATATAGCCAAGTAAAAAATATAGGATATAAAACAAGAATAATTGTCTTGAAAAGCTAATCCCAATTAAAAGAATAGCCTCTAAAATATATCCACTAATAATTATTGTGATTTTTTTGTATTTTTTGTTATAGAATACAGAGGTTAATTGACCTAAAATTAAACCTAGCGTAAAAAAAGTTATAATTATGTTTAAATTTTCTGGGGTTATTTTTGTCTCATTACTAATTTCAATAAATATTGGACTTAGTATCATGAAAAAAATTGGTGTTATAAAAACTGTAAGATAGTTGGGAAATTCTTTTAAATATTCAATAAAATTATTAACTTTGCCTTGGTTCAGCATTATATTTTATTAGTATATATTAGTGTTAATGTAATTTTTTTCTTTTGTAATATTTTGTATTTACTGTTTTGATTTAAATGCTTTTTTAAAAAGCTCTTGTTTAAGGGTTTTCATGAAAATATAAAAATGAATCAATATAATATTTTAAATTTTTT
>JACVJA010000230.1 GCA_015661035.1 Candidatus Calidifonticultor daggyaiensis
ATTTGCAAACAATAATATAAATGTTACTGAAAACAGCAAAAATTTAAAACTTCTACGCAGTATTCGAATAGATACTCCAGTAAATAATCAATCAATTAATAAAATAATTGTTAAAATACCAATTCATAAATACTATAAAGATTTAGCATTAGACTTAATAAACAGTTGCGGACTTGAAGTAAATCATTCATTTTATGCAAGAGATAAGGGTTATGAATGCTTTGACTTGGGACAGTTTAATAAAATAAATGAAGTATTTGCTCCGAGCGGTTCAAGTCTTCTAGTCAGTAAAAAATGTCTTAATGAAATAGGCTATTTTGATAAAAAATTTTTTACTTATTATGAAGATGTTGACCTTTTCTGGAGAGCAAGATTAAAAGGGTGGAGTGTTTATTTTTGTCCACATTCTGTAGCAAGACATTTTCACTGCGGTACTTCAGTTGAATGGTCTTATTCCTTTACTTATCATGTATTAAGAAATAGATTACTTGCAATTTATAAATGCGGCTGGACTATTTTATAGATAAAAAGTTATTTGGGTTGTGTTTATTCAACTTTTAAGAGCCTTCTAGTTTATATTTTACAAAAATTAAAAGGTATAAAATTTCATAGACCTGATATTAAAGCACGAATAATAATCTTTTTTGAGCTATTTTATTTGCTACCACTATATTTTATAACAAGACTTAAAATTAGATTTTCAAGTAAAATTAAAGATAATAAAATAAAAAAGCTTTTAATAAACTTTTAATGCTTTGGCAATTGCTTGTTTTATTTTTAAGAATTTAAAATATTTAATTAAAAAAGTAATAAAATAAATAACAATGGAAAGTAATGAAAGTTAAGAATTTTTATAAAATAGGAATTTATGACAGATATCTCTCAACAGCTGGAGGCGGTGAACGCTACAGCTGCAAAATTGCTGAAATACTTTCAGAAAATAAAAATTATTCAGTTGATTTAATAACTGATTTGTATGCAGATTTAGATATTATTAGTAAAAGATTAAATTTAAATTTAAGTAGTGTTAAATTAAAAATTTATCCATTTTTATCTGATGATTATGCAAAAAAAATAACTTCCAATTATGATATTTTCATAAATGCTACATACTTAAGTTCACTTCCAGCTTATGCAAAGAGGAATATTTATTTATGCTACTTTCCAACGCCATTTGATGTAGATTTTAAATTTATTCATAGATTGTTATTGTTTCTTTTTAGAATTCCGGCCGTTTGGCTTTATAGGCTGGCTGAAAAGATTATTTCAGGAAATAATGATGTAAGGGTAGAAGCAATTGAAGGTGTGTATGATGTTAAAAGATTTATACTAAGAAGAGGCAGTTTTATAAGCTCAAAATCAATAATTTTGTATAATTTTAGCAAACTTGTTAATACTAAAAATATTATAAGAGTGGGATTAAAAAATCCAAAAACTTTGGGTGCTGAAAAAATTAATGTAAAATTAGAATTGTATAAGTATCAACATAATCACCAGAATAGTCCTAAAGTTAATATTTTTGATTTAATTTTTAATGAAGATTTAGTAATTTTGCCAAATGAGAAAAAAATTATTGAAATAGATATAAAAAAAGCATTAAAAGAAAAAGTTTTAATTAAAATTAAAGAGGATAAAAATCAAGATGAAATAGATAGAGATTTAAATTTATCATATGATAATTTTATATTAGATAAAAACCAGAATACCTTTTTTTTAAAAATATATTCAGACGTATTTTTGCCGAGAGATAGGGATAAAGAAAGCCCTGATACAAGATGTTTAGGGGCAGTTGTTTATAATGAGCAAAAAATTAATTTTGTTAAAAAATTTTTATTAAAACTCGTTGGTTTTATTCCGTTATTTTTAATTACTTTTCCAAAAAACTTAGATTTTTTAAATACTTATCAAAAAATAATTTCTATTTCACAATATTCATATACATGGATAAAAAAATTATGGTCAAGAGAAAGCCAAATAATTTATCCGCCGGTAGATGTAGAAAATTTTTATAAAATAAAGAAAGAAAAAATTATTTTAAGCGTAGGAAGATTTTTTCCAGAGCACCATAATAAAAAGCAATTAGAATTAGCAGAAGCCTTTATTGAAATTTATAAAGAAAATATAGACATCTTAAAGGATTACAAGCTTATACTTGTTGGCGGAGTTGAACAAAAAAGCAAGCATTTGGAATATGTTGAAAAGATAAAAGATATCTCTATTGGTTATCCTATTGAAGTTCTTACAAACATAAGCTGGGAAGAGCTTAAAAATATTTTTGCTAAAGCTTTAATTTTTTGGCATGCTGCAGGAATGGGTGAAGATGAAAATAAAGCTCCTGAAAAATTTGAACATTTTGGTATTACAACAGTTGAAGCAATGGCGTCAGGTTGTGTGTGTGTTGTAATAAATAAAGGTGGACAGCCTGAGATTATAAGTGATGGAGTTGACGGGTTTTTATTTAGCAGCTGGGAAGATTTAAAAGAAATAACTCTTAAAATATGCAGCGGAAAAATAGAAATTAGAAAAATTTCAGAACAAGCAGTAATAAAAGCTAGGCAATTTTCCAGTATAAAATTTAAAGAAAGGCTTTTAGAAGTTATAAAAAATGAAATTTCCTATATTATTTAAAGTTTAGACTATCAGGTGGTGTTTTATTAATTTTATTAATTATTTTTTTGCTCAGTAATCAAATAATTTTAAAATATAAGTTTTTCTAAAATACAAGAATATAAATTTATGTCTATTAGTTAAATATTCTACAGAAGCTAACGCGTTTCTCATTTAAAGAATTTTAAAAAATGGCTAAATTAAAAAAAATAGTCAGTATTAAAGATTTAAGCATTATTATAGTTAACTATAACAGCAAAGATTTTATAATAAATTGTATTCAAAGTATTTTAAATTGTGAGCCTGATATTTTTTATGAAATTATTGTTGTTGATAACGCATCAGAAGATAATAGTATTGAAATTATTTTTAAAAATTTTGCAAAATATTTTGTACAAAATTTTACAAAGAATATTTTAAAGAGTAAAAGCATTTTAAGCAAAAATATAATAAATAACTTAGATAATGGCATAACTATTTTGAACAATAGCAATAGCACAAAGTTTAATGCAAAATCTAACTTTAATGTAAAATCTAACCAGCACAATATAAGCTTTCAAGTTTTTAAAGTTAATGAATTTTTAAAAGTTGTAAAAATGAGTAAAAATTTTGGTTTTTCTGTTGCATCAAATGTAGGAGCAGAATTTTCACTTGGAGCACATTTATTGTTTTTAAATCCTGATACTCAGTTTATAAATAATGGCTTAAAAGAGGTTTTAAATTTTTATAAATCCTTGGAAAATAAAATAGGTGCATTAACTGTTAAAACTTTAAATCCTGATGGTTCATTACAATATAATTGCAGATCTTTTTTAACTCTTGCACGCCAGTTTTATGAGAGCTTCTTTATAGATAAAATTTGTCCAAAGAATAAAATATTTGGGGCAAGATTTAGAAAGTATTCAAGTTATTTAGATATTGAACAAGTAGATTGGGTTTCTGGTTCATTTTTAATGATTAGTAGAAAATTATTTTTTTTGGCAAATGGTTTTAGCAAGGATTATTTTATTTATAGTGAAGATGAAGAGTTATGTTTAAAGTTAGAAAGGCTTGGTTATAAAAATTATTATTATCCAAATTTTAGTATTATTCATTTTGATGCAGGTATTTCATCATCAAATCAGCCGCTAAGGGATTTGCAAATTTGGCAGTCAAGGATGATTTATTTTTTAAAAAATTTTTCTATTTTACATGCAAAAATATTTAACATTTTA
>JACVJA010000231.1 GCA_015661035.1 Candidatus Calidifonticultor daggyaiensis
TACAAACTCATCAAGTATTTTGGTTTTTTCTTTTTTCCTTGCTTTGTTATATCTGGTTTTTAACTCTTTTGTTATTGCTTGTTTTTGCTTCATATTTAACATCCTTTTTGCCTCCCTATATTTAAAGATTTTATTTTCTCTTTAAATATAGGCATTATGGCTCTGTAATTTAAATAATTTAATTTAGATTTTTTATATGAAGCAACGATACCATTTCATATAGATTTTAAGTGAAGCAATTCGATTTATTGCAAAGTAGATAAATAATTTTTCTAATGAAGAAAAAAAGATTAAAGTTAAAAATGAAAAAAGATAATTAAAGAGTTTGCAAATAAAAAATACAAGAAGTTATTCATAACGATAGTCTTGTTATTGTTATAAATCGCTATGATATTTTTATAAGTAAATTAAATAATTAACAGCTTTAATGTGGAGTAGTTCCATGATAAATAAAATAAATTATTTAAAATCAGTCTAGCCATTTCACATAACACAATAGCAAGCTTCTATACTTGTTCTTAACATATACTTTTCTATTTCTGCTTACTAGTTTTTATTTCATACTTAATTTAAATATATATAAAGAAAACAAATTTTATTAAAATAGGGTGAGTATATAAAAAAAACTTTTTATTTTAATCATCTTTTTAACAACTGCTGCCATTTTTTCAGCTTCTTCAGCATGTAATAAATTTGCAATACCAGTACTTACAACAGAATCATCTTGGAATACTGAAATTGAATATTTAAGCACCAAAACTGAACCTTTAAACACTTCTGAAGAGCAAGCACAGCAGCAGGATCAGAAAAAAGAACAAACATCACAAAACAGGCCTCCAATAATTACATCACTTTATGTATCAGAAGGAACAATATTTCATGGCTCAACAGCCGATGTATGGGTAGAAGCAGTTGACCCTGACGGAGACAGTCTATCATATAAATGGGAAATAGGCGGAGGAAATGCAACAATTCAAGATATAAATTCACCTCACACAACTTGGAAGGCTCCAGATAACTATAGTGGTGCAAAAATAATAGTAACTGTTGCTGATGAGCATGGTTTGTGGGTACAGTCAGCAATTGATGTACCTATAGCTGAATATAGCGGAGGTGGAGAATCCCAAAGCCCACAAGATCAGCAAAATCAATCCCAAGAGACATCATCTCAAGATACCTCTAGTTCTCAGGAGAGCATTTCTCAGAATCAGCCTGAGGAGACATCTTCTCAAAACTCACAAGGCTGGCAAAGCGGTGAATATGAACTAGAACACAATACACAGAGGATTGATTTACTTAGAATTTATAATTATAGTATTTTAGCAAATAGAGATAACAGTGGATATATTTCAGGTGGTTTAAAAGTAATTAAGGAAATTCAATTTTTATGGGTAGGTGATACCATTGAAAGTTCTCCACATATGGATACCCAAGAAGTTCAGGTAAAAAGTTATTTAAGCTTTAATATATTTGAAAAAATGTGTGAGGATGTATTTTCAGAATATATGGATTCTGACTATTATAAAGTTAAAGTTGAAAGTGCCAGTATTTATATTCCAAGAGATCATTATCTTGGAGATGTAACAGAAGTTGCAGAAAATTTAATTATAAAGCAGGGTAGGGGGGTAAACTTTCATTGGGAGACTTTAATGATACTAGTGGTGATGTTATTGCAAAAATTCCTACAGAAGAGCTAATTGGTAATAATGGGATATTAAGAGATATTAGAATTTCTAATTCTAGATTAATAGAAGTATTAGAAAAATATATAAACTGGAATAAAGCCATATATAATTGTCAGATTGGTTTTACTGGAAGTTATCGGGAAGACTTTCAAATAAAAATGGGGTTGGATAAGGCTACAAATCATGATCATGGTCAAGACTTGGTAATATATAATGTTAATGGTGCTACCTTAACTTTTGAATATTATTGGATTCATCTAGATTAATACAAACGTGTCCTATATATAAATTTGTTCTTTCAGAAAGCATCTATAGAATGAATTTTGAAGTATGCTAAAATAAAATACAAATTTAAAGGAGCTTTAATATTTTAAAGCCCCTTTAAAAATAACTACTATTTAAGTATAAATTTAAATATACTTATTTTAACTTACTTAAGTAAGCTTATAATAAAACTTATATAATATCTAGCATATATTACCTCAATTATTTAACTAAATATTAACTTTCGGTAATTTTGAGAGCGATTCTTTTATTTTATCTTCCGGGTAAGAATAATCAATAATATTTCCATCTAGATATGCTTCGAATGCAGCTAAATCCAAATGTCCATGGCCGCTAAAATTAAATGCTATAGTTTTAGCCTCACCAGTTTCTTTACATTTTAAGGCTTCGTCTATGGCAACTCTAATTGCATGGGTTGTCTCTGGAGCTGGTATAATACCTTCGGTTTTAGCAAAAATTATGCCTGCCTCAAAAACTGCTTTTTGAGGAACTGCTACAGCTTCAATTATACCTTCTTTTTTAAGCAAGCTTACCTGTGGAGCCATACCATGATAGCGAAGCCCTCCAGCATGGATCCCTGCAGGAACAAAATCATGGCCAAGTGTATACATTTTAACAATTGGTGCCATTTTTGCTGTATCACCATAGTCATATGCAAAAGGTCCTTTTGTAAGAGTTGGGCAGGCTTCAGGCTCCACTGCAATTACCCTTATTTTTTGCCCATTTTTTAATTTGTCATGTACAAATGGAAAAGCAAAACCGCCAAAATTACTGCCGCCGCCAACACAACCAATAACAATATCAGGATAGTCTTCAACTTTTTCAAATTGTTTCTTTGCTTCAAATCATGCATCAAATTATCTACCACTGAGAGTTAGACTACCTAAAGAAAAAGAGGCAGCTTTGGTTCTCATCAGGGAGGTGCTAAGTAGGAGAGATCCTACGATTTTAAGACCAGAATATTTAAGGGCATTATAAGGAGTTTTGATCTAGGAATTAATCGAATCAAGATTTAAGGAGAAATAAAAATGAAGGATATGGTTGATATAGAAATTAGAGTGAGATATGCAGAGACAGATCAGATGGGAGTTGCCTATTATTCAAACTATTTTGTATGGTTCGAGGTAGGTAGGACTGAATTCTGTAGGGCAAGAGGATTTCGATATGCTGACCTCGAAAAACAGGGTTATATACTTGTTGTTACAGAAGCTCATTGTAAATATAGAAATTCAGTTAGATATGATGAAACAATAATTGTTCGTACAGGTTTAAAAAAACTGCATAAGCGAATGGTTATTTTTTCATACAATATCCTTCGAAAAGAAGAAGGTGAACTTATAGCAGAGGGAGAAACAAAACATATATGTTTGGATTCCACCGGTAAAGTAAAAAGCCTTCCAGAGAGATTTATAAACTGCCTTTCTGGCATAAACTAAAAATTAATTTTCTTAATTCCAATAATTTAAAAATGTTTAAAGTGGGTTTTGATTTGTAAATATCCTAATTACCATTTATTGAAAATTAAGAAGAGATGATATATTGTTCATAAAGATGGAAGGAAAGAAGTTTTTAATATTGAGACTCAGTGCAATTGGAGATGTTATTAGAACACTTCCCGCCATTAAGGCTTTAAAAAAGTATTATCCATCTTCCTCAATTACATGGATCACTGAAGAGCCCTCAATTAGTATTCTTCAAACCCAACCTGAGATCGATGAGGTTGTTTTGTTTCCTCGGAGAAAGTGGACAGAGGGGGTAAAGTCTATAAAGAGCCTAATCAGAACTCTTTGGGAGATGTATCATTTCATTTTAACCCTTAGAAAGAAGAAGTTTGATATAGTACTCGATT
>JACVJA010000232.1 GCA_015661035.1 Candidatus Calidifonticultor daggyaiensis
GTAAAATTTTTAAATACTATAAAAATTTAAAGAGGAGGAGATTAAATGTCTTATATTAAAAGAGTTCTTGACATAGTTATTAAAAAAAATCCTAATGAGCCTGAGTTTTTACAAGCAGCTACCGAAGTTTTGGAGACTTTAGAGCCTGTTTTTGAAGAGCATCCTGAATATCAAAAGGCTGGAATTCTTGAAAGGTTTGTTGAGCCTGAAAGACAGATTATATTTAGAGTTCCATGGATTGATGATTATGGAAAGGTTCAAGTTAATAGAGGATATAGAGTTCAATTTAATAGTGCAATTGGACCATACAAAGGGGGGTTAAGATTTCATCCTTCCGTATATATAGGTGTTATTAAATTTTTAGCATTTGAACAAATTTTAAAAAATTCTTTGACAGGACTTAGTATTGGTGGGGCAAAAGGTGGAAGCGATTTTGATCCTAAAGGAAAGTCAGATAATGAAGTTATGAAATTTTGCCAAAGCTTTATGACAGAGTTATATAGACATGTTGGAGCAGACTTAGATGTTCCTGCAGGCGATATTGGTGTTGGGGCTCGAGAAATTGGTTATCTTTATGGCCAATATAAAAGAATTAAAAATGTTTATGAAGGTGTTTTAACTGGTAAAGGGCTATCATATGGTGGTAGCCTTATGAGGACTGAAGCAACTGGATATGGGCTTATTTATTTTGTAGAAGAAATGCTAAAATCTAAAAACGAAAATTTTAAAAATAAAAAAATTGTAATTTCTGGTTCCGGTAATGTAGCTATATATGCAGCAAAAAAAGCAAAAGAAATGGGGGGTATTATAATTGCAATGAGTGATTCTAATGGGTATATACATAATGAGGATGGAATTGATATTGATACTGTTCAGCAAGGAAAAGAGATTGAGAGGAAAAGAATAAAAGAATGCTATCTTCCTAATACATCTACAAAATATGCTGATAATTGTAAAGACATTTGGCAATTAAAATGTGATATTGCTTTACCTTGTGCTGCAGAAAATGAAATAGGTGAAAATGAGGCAAAAGCTTTAATAAAAAATGGCTGTATTGCAGTCGGCGAGGGGGCCAATATGCCATGTACACCTAAAGCAATTGAACTTTTTATAAAAAATAATGTATTGTTTGGTCCGGCAAAAGCAGCAAATGCTGGCGGTGTTGCAACATCTGCACTAGAAATGCAGCAAAATTCAATGAGAACATCCTGGACTTTTGAAGAAGTTGACAATAAACTAAAAAATATAATGAAAAACATTTATTATAAGTGTAGTCAAGCATCTGAGAAATATGGCTTTAAAGGCAATCTTTTAGCTGGAGCTAATATTGCAGGATTTTTAAAAGTTGCTGAAGCTATGTATGCACAAGGAGTAGTATAAAGTTTTAGAAGTATAAAGTTTAAAAAATTTAAAGTTTTAAAACTTTTTAAATTTTTTAATTGCCTTATAATTAGTTATTTGATTTTATGAGCTTTATTAATTATGAGGCAATTTTTTATTTTATGGAATTTTTTATTTTTAGTATATGATATTTTTTTGAAGTTATACTTAAAATGCTTTATACAATAGATTATAATATAAAAGGTATTTGCATTAAACAATAATTATATTTTAGTACGAATTTAAATTAGTAGGAAGGCTTAACATGATACTAGAAGAAGCAAAAAAAATATTATATGAAGGAGATGCAAAAGCTGCAACTAGAAATGCCTACGGGGAAAGGTTAGCCGAGCTTGGTCAAATAAATAATAATATTGTTGTTTTAGATTGTGATTTATCAAAATCTACAATGACTTCTATATTTGCTAAAAAGTTTCCAGATAGGTTTTTTAATCTTGGAATTGCAGAAGCTAATATGCTAAGTATTGCTGCTGGACTTGCGACAATGGGTAAGATACCATTTGTTTCAACTTTTGGTGTGTTTGCAACAAAAAGAGCATGTGATCAATTAAGTACATCAGTGGCATATCCTGGACTTAATGTAAAAATTTGTGCAACCCATTGTGGAATTTCTGTTGGTGAAGATGGTGCAACTCATCAAGCTATTGAAGACTTGGGTATTACAAGATCTATTCCTGGAATTGTAGTTATTTCGCCATCTGATGGTACTGAAACAAAAAAAGTCATTGATGCAATTGTTGAATATAAGGGACCTTGTTATGTTAGGCTTACAAGAAGTGCTTCACCATTAATTTTTAATGATAATTATAAATTTGAAATCGGAAAAGGTGTTAAAATTTATGATGGAAGCAGTTCAACAATAATTACAGCAGGCTTTACTACCCATATTTGCATGAACGTTGTAAAAGAACTGGAAAAAGAAGATATTCAAGTAGATTTAATTAACATGTCTTCAATAAAACCTCTAGATGAAAATTTAATAATTGAGAGCGCAAAAAAAACAAAGTTAGTTTTTACTGTTGAAGATCATAACATTATTGGAGGTTTGGGTAGTGCAGTTTGTGAGCTTTTATCGGAAAAGCTCCCTACGAAAGTCATACGGATTGGAATAAAAGATACTTTTGGTGCTTCTGGGAGCCCAGAAGCTTTATATAAAGCTTATGGATTGGATAAAGACAGTATTTTAAATACTATTAAAAGCTATCTTTAATTATAAAATTATAATATTAGTAATAGGAATATTATAATTAGTAATATGAATATTGAAGAATATAAAATTAAAGCTGAAGAATTTTTAACTTTACTTGATAAAGAATACTATCTTCATTTTTCAGGTTTAAAGCAAGACTTAAATGTTTCAGACATTTATAAAAAATATAATGAGCTATTTACTTTAGAAAATTTTTTATATTTGAAAAAATTATTTGAAGATAATAACTATAGTAATACTCATAATAAAAAAAATGAATTTTTAAAAAAAATTAGATACCTTTTAAAATTTTGTGGCGAAGGTCTTCTTGAAAATCAAACTAAAGAGTTTATTGATGAAATAGGCGAAATTGAAGCTTCTACCAATATAGAGATTGAGGGTAAAATAATTCCTTTCAGGTTTTCTGAAGTTTTACTTTCTAATGAGGATGATAAAAAGAAAAGAGATTTAATTGATGATGAAAGGAATAAGGTTACAGCAAAAATCTTTAATCCAGTTTTAAAAAATTATTGGCAAAAACTACATTTATATTCAAAAGAACTTGGTTATAAAAGTTATAAAGACTTTATAGAGTTTTTAAAATTTATAGATTTTTCGGAATTAAATCAATCAATGCAAAATTTTTTAAAGCTAACTACTGACTTGTATGAAAAATATTTTGCAGATTTATTGAAGAAAGAATTAGGAATTGATTTATCTATTTCTAGAAAAAGTGATTTTTATATTTTAAGAAGAGCTAAAAAATATGATACTTATTTTAAAAAAGAAAAGTTGGTAGAAACTTTTAAAGCAACTTTAGAAAGTATGGGTATTGTTATTGATAAGCAGTCGAATATAATTTTTGATATTGAAGAAAGAGAGAACAAATCGCCAAGAGCTTTTTGTGCAACTGTAAAAGTTCCAGATGAAATTTATTTAGTTATTATGCCAAAAGGTGGTCAAGATGATTATGAGGCAATATTACATGAAGGTGGACATGCTCAACATTTTGCTAACACCAAAAAAAAGTTGGATTTTGAATATAAATTTTTAGGTGATAATTCAGTTACAGAAGGATATGCTTTTGTATTTGAAAATCTTATGCAAAATATTAATTGGCTTACTTATTTTTTTAGCTTTTCAAAAGAGGATGCAAAAGAATTTGTTTCTTTTTCAAACATTATTAAACTTT
>JACVJA010000233.1 GCA_015661035.1 Candidatus Calidifonticultor daggyaiensis
AAAAAATTCAAATTCTTGTGTTATATTTTTAAAAAGTAGGAGATAGTAAAAATTTAAAAAATCAACAGAGTTTAAATTTGAAGAATTTAAATTAAAATCAGGATAATTTAAATCAAATAGACTTGGATAAGACATACTAAAATCTTTAGAACTCAATTTAAAATGCTTTGAATCTAAAGGTATTGGTATAACTTCAACCTCAAGGGCAATTTCTTCATCCCCATAAAATACAATTTTTTCTTTTTGTGGAATTGACTTATTCTGTGCTATTTTTATTAAGTCTTCCAATTTTTTATTATTAAATATAAAAATAGTTTTTTGATTTAAAACTTTTTCCCTAGAAAGATAAAACAAATTTAATATAACTTCATTCAGTTCTATTATTTTTTTTTCTTGATCAATAATTAAAACACCACTTTGTGTATTATCAAGTATTATTTTAAGTATTTTTACTAAAGAGTTATATTTGCCAATTAAATTTTTTAACTTAATGGAAAAATTTTTCTCAGAATTTTCAAGATACCTAATGGTTTTTAATAGCTTTTTTCGATTGTAATAAAACTTAACAGCAAAGCTTATAGAAACTATAAAGAGGCTAATTGATAGTATTAAAAAAATTTGATAAATAAACATTATTAAAATGTTTTAAAAAATGGTGGCGAGACGCAGAATCGAACTGCGGACACATGGATTTTCAGTCCACTGCTCTACCAACTGAGCTATCTCGCCTAAAAAAAATTAAATCAATAATATTAAAAAAATTAATTATTTTCTGTAATCATTTCCTTTAGCCATTTTCAGCTGAATAATTTGTGTTCATTCTTTTAAATAATTCAGAATAAAATCATTCAGCATAATCATTATAAAAAAACATTTAATTAAAAGAATAAGTGGCGGAGCTGACGGGATTCGAACCCGCGACCTCGTGCGTGACAGGCACGTGTCCTAAACCGCTAGACGACAGCTCCACTAACCCCAAAAGCCCTACTAAATCAACCCGTACGCTCTATTAAATCAAGCATCAAATCTAAATTTAAAGCTAAAAAAATAATTAAATGGTGGGCGATGTAGGGATTGAACCTACGACCCCCTGCTTGTAAGGCAGGTGCTCTCCCAGCTGAGCTAATCGCCCAATTGGTAGCCCGTAGGAGAATCGAACTCCTGCTGGCAGATTGAAAATCTGCTGTCCTAACCCCTAGACGAACGGGCCTTTAAAATTCATAACTTGCTTTTAAATTACTCTTAACTAGCTTATTATTCTGTGTGCACAAGTTTTCTAATGGTGAGCCGTGAAGGAATCGAACCTTCGACACCCGGATTAAAAGTCCGGTGCTCTACCTTCTGAGCTAACGGCCCAATCAAACAAAAGAAAACTTATTGCAAGCGTGAATTTTACTATAGTAAAAATCCGATGTCAAATATAAAAATAAACTTATAAAGTAAAAATTTTTCAAAAAAACAATAAAAAAAATTATAAAAAACACAAAAATATTATATATCACCAAAAAAACATATAGAAATTTATAAATTTAAACAAACTTTTGCTAAAATTAAAACCAAAAATTTATTAATTACATTTCACTTCTATTTAAGAATTGTCATTTTGTTTTTTAATTTGAGCTGTTTTTTCCAGTAATTCTTCAGCCTTTATTCTTGCTTCAATTAATACAAATTTACTTCTATCAAGTACATCTTTCATCTTTTGAACCAAGATTTTTCTAAATTTTTTTCCCGTTTGTGGGGCAAATAATAACCCTATAAAAAAACCCGTAAATGCCGATAAAATACTAATAAAAAATAGCTCCATAAAAATTTTATTTGAATTATTCTTTTTACTACTCATATTCAAGTTGATTTAAAAATTAGTTATATTAAAATTTCTAATTTTTATTATTAAAAATAAAAGACTTTATAATTATTATACAATATTACAGTAAATATTATAAATAAAATTATGTTAATTAAAAAATAGGATATTAACTTAATGCCTAAGAAAAAAATTAATAACTTTTAATATGCCAGGTACCTAATAACTTCTGCCCAGCCCCTGTTCATTTTGCCTGTTGTAATAAAAACATTCTCATAATTTATTATTTTATCAATTATTTTAATATCTTTTTCAATTGAGTCTCTCATTAAAAAGAAATACTTTACTTCTTCAGCCATTTTTAAATCAGAAATTGAATCTCCCAATGCAATACATTGATTTTTTGTAAAATTTCTTACTTTTTTATCAACAATAATTGCGGATGATTTATGAACACCTTTTGGAACTAAATTATAAATTCTTAAATTTTCAACATTTAAATTTAAATTAACAAGGTTTGAATAACCATTATCTTCTAAGCTTAAACCGCCAAATCCATTATCAATTAGTAATTTATTTGCTTTTTCTAAATTAATATCACCAAAAAGTAAAGCATTATATGTTCTTTCCATGCTCCATTCTAAAAGGCTTTCAATTTTTCCTGGAAATTCCTTTTTTAAAATTTCAATTATCTTTATTAGGTCCTTGCCTCCTCTAGTTATTTCATAATTAAATTTTTTTAAATCAAAGGTTGTATAAACTTTTTCCCCAAAATCATACACCATTTCACACCCTAATTCAGGAATATAGTTTTTAACACTAAGCAACATCGCATTATATTTTAATTGAAGTTTATTTCTCCCTGAAGCAAGAACAATATCCCAGCCATTTTTCGCTATTTCTTTAAATAGCCTTACAACACCAAAAAAGTAATTGCCGCAAACATCTTTAATTAAACATCCTTTATCATTAAGTAGTGTTCCGTCTAAATCAGAATAAATTACTCTTAAATCTGAAAGTGAGTTTTTAATTTCTTTTTTGTAATCCTTAAAAAATTTAATCTTTTTAATTTTTTCCTTCATTTAAATAAAAAAAATAAAAGACTTTACAATAAGAAACTGGGAAAAAATCAATTTTAAAATAAGATAACAAAAAATACGTTTTTTTTAAATACAAATAAAAGACATATAAACTATAAAGACCTTGGAATTTTAACAAGACAGAAAGCTTTCTAAAAGAATTTAAAAAATTTTAAAAACCTATAAAAAATTAGTGAAATTCTGAAAAAAATTGAATAAATCTAATTACATCTGTTTTAGTAATCATTCCTTTTATTCTATAACCAGATACAACAACTAAATGACCTAAATCGTTTTGAGTCATACGTTTAAAAGCTGTTGAAACTTCTTCTTCCGGATCAATGATTTCTTCTTTACTAATAGACTTAACTACTCTTCCTACAGTAATGCTGTCCCACTGATCTTTTTGGAAAGCTTTTATATCATGTATTGATATTACCCCAATCAGCTTTTGAGAATGCTGGCTTGTTACTACCGGGAAACGGGAAAATCTATATTTCATAAAATAGTCTTCTATAAGTTCACGCAATGTTATATCTTGATTAACAGTTACAATTTCCTCTTTTAAAATATCTTTAACCTTTATGCCTTTCAATGATGTATCAAAAACAAGCTGTCTATAGCTCATATATGCAGCAGACTGTAAAAACCAGCCAATAAATGCAAGCCATAGCCCATTAATAAAATTATTTATAAAAAATAAAAATATGCCTGCCGCAATTAATAAAAAACCAAAAATTCTTCCTGAAGTTGATGCAATAAAAGTTGCTCTTTGAAGACTTCCTGTAACTTTCCATACTATTGATCTTAAAACCCTGCCTCCGTCTAAAGGGTAACCCGGAAGCAGATTAAAAATTCCAAGTATTAAATTAATTTGTGC
>JACVJA010000234.1 GCA_015661035.1 Candidatus Calidifonticultor daggyaiensis
TATTTTTTAAGCTTTTTTTTAAAAAAATTTTAAAATTAAACAAAAAACTTTTAAAAAAACTTTTAACACATACACTTTGCAGGTTCAAGCCACTTTAAAACACTAAAATCAGGACTTTTTATTATTTTATATGCTAACAATGCTCCTTGATTTTTTAAAAACAAAATTGCTGGTTGGCAAGCTTCTTCTACTGCAGTAAGAGCTCCTGTAATAATATAAAAACTATTCGCACCACAGCCTTTCCCAAGCCGAAGCTCGACAATTTCAACTTCGGCAGTATCAATACTGATATCTGCAGCACTTACAATATTAGATATATTTTGACTTTCTATTACAGCAATTGCATCATTAATTTGCTGTTTTACAACTCCTCCAATAGCATTAATAACTTCTTTGTTAATTGCTGTTATTTGACTGGCACTATAAACTTGATCACTTCCAACTTCTAATGCCGTATTTAAAGCTTTTGCTGTTGCATCTACATCTCCACTGACAATAGATAAGTATTTGCCTGGGCATAATGTTGTTGCTAATAACAAAGATACACTGGCAGATTTTAGCATAGCATCAGTGGTAAAAATACCCCTTGCAATACTTTTAAATTCTACTATTGTTAAATTACTATCTAACATTAAATTATTATCTATCATAATCTTTCTATAATAATAAACTCATCATTTATTTCTTTAACAACTCCATTAATAGAGCTGTGAATATTTGAGCCAATTTTTCCTTCAGGTATTTTAGCAATAACTTGACCCCTATTTACTTTATCCCCAACTGAAACAACAGGATTAGACTTAGCTCCAATATGTTGGCTTAAATATAACTTAACAAAATTTATATTCAAATCAAAATCATTTAGGCCAGTTTTAACATCAAATTCAGTTAAGTTTAACCTGGATAATAATCTTTGAACTGGCACTCTTCTATAGTCAATAAACTCATTTTGCTTTAAATCTTTTCGGGTATGAGGGTTTTTTACTCCCAATTGAGCTAATCTCTCCTTAATATATTGTAAAAGTGATCTTGGAGATAAATCTACAGGACAGCTGTAAAGCTCACAAACCCCACAATCACAGCAAAGATAAGAAAACGAAAACTTCTCAAGTTCATCATCATTTAATGTACCTTTATACATTTTTTTCATAAGCTCATCTGGAAATAAGCTATGACCCAATAAATATCTAGGACATAAGTCTGTGCACATTCTACAAGAAAGGCATATTGCTTGTGCTCGTTTTACTTGATTTTGTTTTGATCTTAGCTTTTGAGATATTACAATATTTTCAGTCGGTAAAACTAATATTGACTTTGTTGTTTTTTTAACCGCATAATTATCTGCATCAATTATCTTTCCCATCATCGGGCCACCATCAAGAACAGTAAAACTTTTAGCTTTATCAATATTGCAAAATTCAAGAAGTAATTTTACTGGTGTTCCTACTGGAACTTTTAAAGTTTTAGGGCTACCAACAAGACCATTGATTGTCAGATATTTCTCAATTACAGGCATATTTTTTAAAGCATTAGAAACATTTAACAAAGTTTCAACATTTGAAACAACTACACCGACCATTAAGGGGATGCCACCTTCAGGAACAATGCGACTTGTTACTAAATAAACTAAGACCTGCTCGTCTCCAGCTGGATAAAAGTTATCAAGCTCAAATATTTCAAAATTAACATTTCGAAATAATGATGTAATAGTTTTATTAACAGCAGTAGCAGCTATACTATCAGAGGCAGTCAAACCCTCAGAGCCAACAGCACTAGTATTTATGTTTTTCCCAATTTTTTCCTTAAACTTTTTAATTATCTCTATTTGCTTTTTATATTTTGCCTTTAATGCAATTACAACTCTTTTTGCACCAATTAAATCGGCAGCTACTACAATACCCTCATAAACTTTTTCAAAATAATGCTCAATTAGTAGTTTATCAACATCAATTAAAGGCTCGCATTCTGCTGCATTTATAATTAAAGTATCAACTTTAGCATTATATTTTACATAGGTTGGGAAACCTGCACCCCCAGCACCAACAACTCCAGCATTTTTAATCAGTTCAATTATATGCTCTGGTTGTGTCGATTGAATCGGATAGGATAAATTTTTATTATTTGTATTATTTGTATTTAAAACATTTTCATTTATATTTTGCACTTGACCCTCTGTCATATTATTTGCCACAATATATGAAATATTATTCTAAATCTATCCTTTCTACTTTTGCAACCAATGAACCATCAACATTTTTACCTTTAGTAATATCCGTTCTTTTAGCTGTACTGCCGGTGACCATTAAAGCAATCTCGTCTTCTCCTAAGCCTACCGTATCTACAGCTACAAAATACTCCTTTTTTTCTTTTAAATCTACATCCACAGATTGAACAAATAACAGTTTAAACCCCTCAAGAGATTTATCTTTTATTGTGGTAGTAACACTTCCTATAACTTTTACCATTTTCATTTTTTATTTTACCCTTATACTTATTTTACCCTTATACTATACTTAAAATAAACCTCTTACTTCACTATCTAAATCTAATAAACCTAAAAAATTTAAATCTTATAAAACTTATCTCTAATGAGTCTTGTATCTAATAAATTTATATTTAATAAATTTATAAACAATTAACCATAAATAATTAACCATTAAGAACTTTATTTTTTTTCTCCATATCAACTTTATCAACAATTGCAACAATTGAACCGCGTAGCGGAATATTTTTCCTTCCCAATGCACTGCTAATAGTTTCCCCGTCTGCAATCCATATTATCAAATTACCAACAGCAGCTCCCAAAAAATCCCCTACAATTTCATTGTTTCCAATAACATTTCCATCGTCATCTAAAGGTTCAACTATTGCAAGCTTTATACCGTGAAGCTTTTCATTTTTTATTGTTGATACAACGTTTCCTATAACTCTTCCAAATTTCATTTTTTTATTTTTTAATCTATTCTTTTTATCTATTATAAATTAGCCTTTTAAGCAAGTTTATGCTTTTACTAATTATCTTTACCGAATAAATAACTATTGAAAATCAAATCTAACATTTTTGTATTTAAGAAAAAATAAATTTAAAAATTATTAAATTTTCAAGCGCCAACCAGTTATAATCAATAACATTAATAAACAATTAATATAAAATCAATTACTATAAATTAAATAATAAATTAATTCATATTAATCCGATTAATATATTAACTCTACTCCAATTTTTTTAAAGTGTCTTATATAATCATCTTTTGGCTTTTTATCAGTAATAATTATATCAATATCTGTTAAATCACATACTCTTGAAAGAGATACTTTGTCAAATTTACTAGAGTCTAATAAAACTATTTTTTGCAGTGAATTAGACAACATAATCTTTTTACTTGCAGCTTGTACAGGATTTTCAACAGTAATTGCTGATTTTAAAGAAATACCAGAAGCCGAAATAAATGATTTATCTGCAAAAAATTCTTGTAAAAATTTTTCTGAGCTAGGGCCTACAAAACTTAAAGTAGTATTATTAAGTTCTCCCCCAGGACAAATAATTTTTATACCAAGTATATCCTTAAGCTGTATTATTGTGTCAAGACCATTGGTTATAATAGTTAAATCCATTTGGATTTCTGCAATCTTTCTTGCCAGAGCAAGCACAGTAGTTGAACTGTCTAAAAATACACTCTCACCGCTAGATAAATATTTAATCGCTTTTTGTGCTATAACATTTTTTTTATCTGGGTTTGTATGTTTTCTGCAAT
>JACVJA010000235.1 GCA_015661035.1 Candidatus Calidifonticultor daggyaiensis
AAAACGGCGAGATTTCAACTCTTGGAAGAGGTGGTTCTGATACTACAGCACTAGCTTTAGCAGCAGCGCTAAAAGCAAATTATTGCGAAATTTATACAGATGTTGATGGAGTATATACAACAGACCCAAATCTAGTTAGCCAAGCAAAAAAAATTGAAAAGCTTACATATGAAGAAATGCTTGAACTTGCATCATCTGGTGCAAAAGTATTACATTTAAGGGCAGTTGAGTTTGCTAGCAAACATAATGTCAAAATTCATGTAAGGTCAAGTTTTAATAATAATGAAGGATCATGGATAATTGGAAAAGATGAAAAGGAATTAGAAATGGAAAAAGTATTAGTAACTGGTGTAACTTATGATAATGACCAAGTAAAAATTACTGTTTTTGGACTGGAAGATAAACCAGGTATTGCAGCTGAGTTATTTGGTCAATTTGCCAAAGAAAATATAAATGTTGATTTAATTGTGCAAAATGTTAGCGAAAAACAAGTTGCAACAATTTCCTTTACCATTAAAAATGATGATGTTGCTTTAGCAGAAGGAGTAATTTCTAATTTAAAAAATCTCATCAATTTTAAAAGTTACGATATCGACAAGGATGTGGCTAAAGTTTCTATTGTTGGTGCAGGTATGCAATCTCAACCAGGAGTAGCTGCAAAAATGTTTAAAATTTTAGCTGATGAGAGAATAAATATTGAAATGATTAGTACTTCGCCAATTAGAATATCATGTGTTATAAGAAAAGATAAGATTAAAGCTGCAGTTAAAGCTTTACATAAAGGTTTTGAACTTGATAAGTAGATAGGAGGAGTGTCTTTGATGAAGGAATTCAATGTAGCTGTTGTTGGAGCTACTGGCGCAGTTGGACAAGTTTTTTTACAAATTTTAGAACAAAGGGCATTTCCATTAAAAAATTTAATTTTATTGGCATCAGAAAGATCTGAAGGTAAAGTTATAAAATTTAAGTCTGAAAATATTCAAGTAAAAAAATTAACAAGAAACTCTTTTAAGGATGTTGATATTGCATTTTTTTCTGCTGGAGCATCTCGTTCTAAAGAATATGCAAAATATGCAGTTGAAAGCGGGGCTTTAGTTATAGACAATAGCAGTGCCTTTAGAATGGATGATGACGTTCCATTAGTAGTTCCAGAAGTTAATAGCAGTAAGGCTATGAAGCACAATGGAATTATTGCAAATCCAAATTGCTCAACAATTATTATGGCAGTTGCAATTAAACCAATTTATGATATTTCACCGATAAAAAAGATTGTTGTATCTACTTATCAAGCAGTTTCTGGTGCAGGATATAGAGCAATTGTTGAACTTGAAAATCAGGTTAAAGATATTATTTGTCTTAAAAAAAGGGAAGTAAAAAATGAGGTTTTCCCAGTACAAATAGCTTTTAATGTTATACCACACATAGATGTTTTTTTAGATAACGGTTATACTAAAGAAGAAATGAAAATGCATAATGAAACAAGGAAAATTTTCGATGATTATAAAATAAAAGTAACTGCTACTACCGTTAGGGTTCCAGTTTTTACCTCTCACTCTGAAGCAATAACTTTAGAAACTAAGGATAAAATCAAAATTGAGGATGCAAAATTTGCTTTAAAAAAAGCAAAAGGTTTAAAATTTTTAGATGATATTGATAAAAATGGTAATTTTAAATATCCAACACCCATTATAGCTTCTGGTAAAGATGATGTTTATGTAGGTAGATTAAGGGAAGATATATCAAATGAAAATGGTTTATGTATGTGGGTTGTTGGTGACCAATTAAGGAAAGGCGCAGCTTTAAATGCTGTTCAAATTGCTGAATTATTTTTCTCCGGCAGAATTTAATTTTTTATATTTTAAAATTTTATTAATCTTTTCTGATAATTCTTTTTCAAAGCCTCTTTCTGTAGGCCAGTAGTATTTTTTGCCTACAAGTTCTTCTGGGAGATAAGATTGATTTATAATGGCTTCTTTAAAATTATGCGGGTATAAATATCCCTTTGAGTAACCAACTTCTTTTAAAAACTTAGTTGGAGCATTTCTAATATGGTATGGTACTGGAAGCGATTTAAATTGTTTTATATCTTCCATAGCAAGATTATATGCTTTATATAAAGAATTACTTTTAGGGCTTAAAGATAAATAAACTGCTGCTTGTAAAATAGCTAAATAACCCTCAGGTGGACCAATAAATTCAAATGCAGATTTTGCACTAAGAGCAATATCTAATGCATTAGGATCTGCAAGTCCAATATCTTCTGAGGCAAACCTTACAAGTCTTCTAATTATATATAATGGGTCTTCACCAGACTCAATCATTCTAATAATCCAGTATATTGATGCATCTGGGTCACTGCCTCTTAAGCTTTTGTGTAATGCAGAAATTAAATTATAATGCTCTTCACCATTTTTATCATAATACAATGCTTTTTTTTGTAGTATTTCTTCTACTAATTTTATATCAATTAGAATTTTTTTATCAAATTCTTCTTTTTTACCAATTTTACTTTCAACAGCAATTTCTAAAATATTATATGCAAATCTTATATCACCATCTGAAATATCAGCTATAAAATTAATTGTTGAATCATCTATTTGGACTTGTAAATTCCCGTAGCCTTTTTGCTTATTATTTAATGCTCTTTTAATTAGAAAAAAAATATTTTCATTGCTAAGTTTGTTTAATATAAAGACTTTACATCTTGAAAGAAGTGGATTAATTATTTCAAAGGACGGATTTTCTGTTGTTGAACCAATTAAAATAATTGTTCCATTTTCAACATATGGTAAAAATGCATCCTGCTGTGCCTTATTAAATCGATGTATTTCGTCAATAAATAATATTGTTTGGGTATTGTTTGTCTTTTTTTCATATTCTGCAATTTCCATTACGTCTTTTATTTGTTTTATGCCTGAAATTACTGCAGAATATGAAATAAATTTTTTCTTAGTGTGCTTTTGAATAATTTTTGATAGCGTAGTTTTACCACTTCCTGGAGGTCCCCAAAAAATCATTGAGAAAAGATTATCTCTTTCTATGATATTTCTTAATATTTTATTTTGACCAACTAAATGTTCCTGACCAACAAATTCATCTAATCTTTCAGGTCTCATTCTTTCTGCTAACGGAATATTTAAAAGTTTTTTTTCTACCATTTTATTTTTCTTTTAAAAACTTTAAAAAAACTTTTCTTGTTCTAGGACCATCAAATTCACAAAAATAGATACTTTGCCATGTTCCTAAAAGTAATCTTGAATCGTTAATGATTAAATTTAAAGTTTGCCCAAAAAGGCTTGATTTTATGTGTGAATCAGAGTTTCCTTCAGTATGAAAATATTTATCATTTTCTGGGAATATCTTAGAGGTTTTTAAAATTATATCTTTTACAACATCTGGGTCTGCATTTTCATTTATTGTAACTCCAGCAGTGGTATGTGGTATATGTATAAAGCAAAGGCCTTCTATTATCTTATATTTTGATATTGCTGCATTAATTTCATTTGTAATATTTATGAATTCAATTCTAGTTGATGAAGATAATTTTATTATTTCTAACATTTTATTTACCCCTTTTCTTTTTTAGTCTATATTTTTAAAATTTAAAATAATTAATTTCTAATTTTTTTAATTTTTTCTAGTCTTGTCATAATTTTAAACATTTATATTTTAAAATACTATACCAAACTATATAAACTTATTTAAAATTTTATTTTTTAGTTTTTAAAAATATTTAATTATTTAATAATTAAAA
>JACVJA010000236.1 GCA_015661035.1 Candidatus Calidifonticultor daggyaiensis
AAGTTTTACAATATATTTTTCTATTGCCATTGAAGAAACGTTTATATATTCCATATATTTTTAATACGCTTATGTTTTTGTTTTAATATATTTAATATTTTCCGTCATATTTTAATCTAAAATCCCATTTTTACGATAACTAAAATAACCTTCATCAGAGATAATTATATGTTCCTGCAAAGTTATATTTACAGTTTTTAGCGCATTTTTTATCTGTTCTGTCATTATATTATCTTTATCCGATGGTTCTGCTAATCCACCTGGATGGTTATGAGCAATAATTACTGTAGTGGCATTTTGCTTTAAGGCATTTTCAACTATTTTTCTAGGCAAAACAACTGTTTCAGAAACTGTTCCTTCGCTTAAGTTTTCTGCATAAATCAATTTATTCTGACTATTAAGATAAATAACATACATCACTTCATTTTTTTTACCCTTTAAAATTGCTTTTAAATAAATAATTAAATCATTCAGGTTAGTAAATTGTATCTGACCTGTTTTTGCTTTTTCCTGAAAGTAATATGATATAGTAGCGCTTAAAATATTTAAAAATTGTGCAGAACGTTCTTTAATACCTTTTACTTTTTGCAATTCTTTTATATCTGCATTTAATACGCCTGATAAATTTTTAAACTTATCAAGTAATTCCCTTGCAACAGGTTTAGTATCTATTCTTGGTAGCACAAAAGTTAAAAGCAATTCAAGGACTTCATAATCATGGAATCCTTGAAAACCTGATTTTTCAAAACGTTTTCTTAAACGTTCCCTGTGCCCTTCATAGGGCTTTATAATTTTTTCTTTTTCGGACATATTTTTGACCAATCGCAACTATTGCATATTTTTATATTTCTTGGATTTCTATTAAAACGTCGTGATGTAATACCATCAACAGCATACGATATTGTTTTTTTTGCAAGCTCTAACTGGTTTTGAGTTGTTAATACTTCTACACGGTCATGTTTATTATCATAAAGATAATGTATATATGCTTTTTCTATATTAAGATTTAATGCTTCCCGAGCAGCAATAGTATATAATTGAACCTGTAGATTTAATTCTTCCTGTAATTTACGCTCATTCCTTGTCTTAAAATCAATAATTTCAAGAACATCCGCATTGGCATTTCTTCGTTTTAATAAATCTACAGTCCCAGAGATTAAAGCATTCCCTATATCCATTTCAAATGGCCGTTCTGTATTTAATGAAAGTAGAAAATCATTTTGCCATAAACTTAGATAACGCAAAATACTTTTTAAAGCACTTTCCATAAATTTTTCTTGCTGCGTATTAGATGCATAACGTAAATAAAAATATTTTTTTAATAATTCTTTAGCTTCCTTTTCAGAAGGCACTTTACTAGTTCCCTGAGATTTTTTATGAAGCATATTAAGAATATTATGAATTTGTTTACCAAAACCAATTGCCTGCACTAACTCAGGATTGAACCCATAAATATATCGCATTTTATAATCATATTCACACCGAATATAATCACTTAATTCTGAATAATTTGTAGGAAACTTATAATCTTCAATTGATGGTTCTGGAGTTTGCTTATTTCTCTTGGTGGGGTCATCAATTGGTTTACATATGCAGTATTTATCATCAAGTTCTTTAAAATATTTTGATGGTTGTTTTGTTCTTTTTTTTGCCACTGGTTCATACGCAGTAGTTATATAAAGAAACTTTTTTGAACGTGTCATACCGACATAAAATAATCTTCTTTCATCTTCTTCTGAGCCAATATATCTATTAAAGTCAAATTTTTCAGGATTTAAAAATTCCAATGATGCTTCATTAGATTTTTTTAATATACAATTAGGCATGAAAACCACAGGAAATCCTAATCCCTTAGTAGCATGTAAAGTCATTATTTGAACAGCATTTATAACTCTTGTTGGATCTTCTCCTGCACCCGCATCATAAGAACTTTTTGCATAATGTATAACAAACCAACAGAATCTTTGTATATCTTTATTTGTGCAATATGTTCTTATCCCTTCATAATCAGAGATTACCTGACTTAAACGGCCTAAATTAAACATCATAACTTCATTATCATCGTCATGGAACTTTTCATTGGTAATTCCTAATAATTGGAGAATTTCTGCATATAAAATTTGCAATGAAACTCTATTTTTACTTTGGATATTCTTTTTTAATACTTTTAACGATTTTAAAAATCTTTTTTTATCAGAAATTAAAAACACTTCCTTGGCATTTTCATAAATTTTATTTTCATCAGGGACCTTGCCTTTTGCTTTATCAGAACGCCATATTTTTTTAAAGTTACCAAGATAAGAAAAAATATCAAATATTATATCAATTTCTTTAGACTCAAAAAGACCACCAACACCTGAAACAGTAAAAGGAATTTTTTCTTTTTTAAAAGCTTCTATATATGGCTTTGCTTCGTATTTAACCGAACGGAAAAATATTGCAATATCTGAATATGCCAATCCTCTTTTTTTATTATTTTTATCAATCCATTCTGTTCCTATAAGATATTTTATGCGTTTTACAATAAAATCTATTTCTTCTTTTTGAGTTTTAAAATTAAGTTTATAAATATCACCTTGCTCAGATATTTTGCCGCTGGATTTCATAGATTTATCAAGACGCTCTTTATTGTTTTTAATTAAATTATTACTTAATTCTATTATTTTATCAGTTGACCTATAATTTGTTTCTAATTTATAAGAAAATACATTTTTATATCTGTCCTTAAAAGTAATTATATTTTGTATATCAGCTCCACGCCATTGGTAAATTGATTGGTCATCATCTCCAACCACACAAAGATTCCCATCATTACCAGTTAATAATTTAATAAATTTTTCCTGTATAGGATTGATATCCTGATATTCATCAACAGTTATATATTTATATTTTTTTCTAACATTTTCTAGAAAAGTTTTATCAGATTTAAGTCTTTCTACCGCCAAATACATCATACTACTAAAATCAAGAAAACGTTTTTCATGAAGTTTTTTATTATATATCTCCATTGCCTCATAAAATGATTGACACTTTGAAACATCTTTTGTATTTATAATTTCTTCTTTTACAATATCCATGCAACGGATAAATGTATTTATCACCCAGCTCTGTTCAGTAATGCCATAAGGTTTACTTCCCCTATGTTTTTTTAGCCAGTTCAGTAATTTTTTATAATTTAATTCATTTTGAAAAGAACTTATGAATGCATATCTTTTCCCCTCATCTAAAACATCATATCCCCTAAAACCAGGAACATACTCTTTCAAAAGTTCAAAACAAAAACTATGAATGGTTCCAATATACATATCTCCAATATCTGGTTGGTGTCCTATAAGTTCACGAATCTTACTCCTGATTCTAAATTTAAGTTCTTCTGCTGCTTTTTCAGTAAATGTAAATGCCACTATATTCTCGGGTTTTGTAATATTTTTATATACAAGATAAGCAATTCTATTTGATATAAATTCAGTTTTCCCTGATCCTGCACAAGCAATAATTTGAAGATTACCTTTAGTTAATCTTGGTTCGGAATTAAAAAGTTTTATTATTTCTTCTTTTGTTTCTGCCATATCATTTTCTCATCTCTTATATTTTTACTACATTTTTTACAAAATATAACATATAAGAAATTTTTAATTTCAAATACAAAAATATATAACCTAAGTCATTTTAACCACTAAAAATAGTAATTTAAAAATACGCTGAAGCAATGCAATCTTATGTCCCCAGTATTTTTTTATTCTATAGTTT
>JACVJA010000237.1 GCA_015661035.1 Candidatus Calidifonticultor daggyaiensis
TCCAGTGTTTCTATTTTGTTTCCGTAAAGAAATATCCTCCATTTTTCTTTAGAAGATAACTGACAAATTTTTAACATTAAATCAGGACCATAAACTCGCTCTTTCAATCTTTCTCCGTATAAAAACCAAATTGATCTTTTCACCCATTGACTATCGGGTAATAAATAATCAAATTCATCCAATATTTTTTTAAGTTTTTTATCATAATGGGATCGAACTAAAGTATGGGAGGCAATGGGAGAGATTAAAAGGGTTTTTTCATTCTTGATTGCTTCTTCAATTTTTTTTAATACATAGTCATAATCACAAGCGGTTATTAAATTGTCAATGATTCTAAATTTGCCTAGATATATCATTTTTATAAATATCCAAAATTATATCATTAACGGATTTGGTAATTTTCCAGTTAGGATAATCTCTTTTGAATTTAGAAAAATTAGTTATCCACCACTTATGGTCACCTTTTCTCGCCTTTTTTTCATATTTTAATTTAAATTTTCTGCCAGTTAATTTTTCTATTTTATTAATTAACTCAATAACTGATAAAGCATTTTCTCGTCCACCACCAAGGTTATAAATCTCGCCTTTTTTGGGATTTTTAAAAACTTGCCAGAAGGCAGAAACAACATCGGTTGAATGAATAATATCTCTTACTTGTTTACCTTTATAACCGATAATTGTAAATGGCTCATTATTTTTTAATTTTTTAATCATAAAAGATAAAAAACCCTGCTCAAAAGCTCCCTCTTGAGCTGAGCCGGCAACTACTCCCAACCGAAAAACAACAGTTTTCAACCCAAAATACCGACCATATTCCTGCACTATTAAGTCAGCCGATGCTTTTGAAACCCCGAATGGTGAATGAATAGATTGATCGATTGAAAAATTTTCAGGAATTCCATTATAAAATTGATGATTTTTTTCAAGATCAAATCTGGTTTTAAATTCTTTAAAAGTTAGATAATTAACTCTATCTCCATAAACTTTATTGGTGGATGTAAATATAAAAACCGCTTTAGGTGAATAATTGCGATATAATTCAAGTAAATCTAATGTTCCTAAGGCGTTAATAGAAAAATCTAGGGTTGGATTTTTTGCAGACCAATCATGTGAGGTTTGGGCAGCGGTGTGGATAATTAAATTTATGCCTTTTCCGTACTTTTTAAATAAACTGTCTAAAAATTTTACATCCCGAATATCGTTATTAAAATGGGTATAATTTCCTTTAAAATAAGTCTCTAGATATCTTAATTTTTTTCGATAATTAGTTTCTATACCAAATAATTTTCCTCTTAAATTATTATCTATCCCTAAAATATTATAGCAATTCTTTAAAAAAAAATTAACTGTTTCAAAGCCGATTAAACCAAGAGAGCCTGTTATTAAAATTTTTTTGTAAAATTTTGACATAAATTACATTAACAACCCTCTAATAAGCCAAAATAAAACCTGATAAGAAGCTGGTATAATAGGATTAAACAAACCATATATAAATAACGTCCAAAATGAAATTACTAATGCTGTAAGATAATCATTTTTTTGTTGTGTAAAAAAATCTTTTTTTATAAACAAATAGATTATACAGACAAATATAAAAAGTCCAATATACCCTGATTCAGCAACTATAAAACCAAATATATTATGAACATATTCCTCCGCTCCTAATTTTACAAAATTAACCGATTGAGATATTATAAGATCCTTATTTTTAAAAAAACTAGGTAGATTGTCAAAATAATTCCCGAGTCCAACACCAAATAAACTTGCCCCACCCATATAAAACGATAGTTTAATTTGGTCAACTCTGGTTATTATTGAAGAAGTTTCTAAAAATTCTTCAGGATTGTTAAATCTAAAAAATTTTTTTTCGCCCAAGGTTATAGTATTTAAAAAAAAGAAAACAATTAATAAGATCAAAAAAATTAAAAAAATCTTCTCACTTTTTTTATACTTTATTAAAAAACCAAATGAAACTATTATTGCAAAAATGGCCATTAAAATTCTTGTTCTAAAATTAGATAAAAAAGAAAAAATTATTATTAAAAAAATTCCTATTTTAGCTAATACATTATAAAAGGGTTTCCCAACAAATAAATTTAAGAACAAGAAAGGAATAATTATCTCATCAAATGAATCTATGTATATTCTATTTCTATCTAAATTTGCTAAAACATAATTTAAGTGTTTTTGGTAGATAAATTCACTAACTACTCTAGTAAAAAAATCGGTTCTAAAAAGCAAAATAAATTGATATACAGCATTAATAAAGAAACCAAATAATAAAACTAAAATTATTTGTTTCGTCTTATTTTTATATAAACCTACGTTTATAAAAAAAATCAAACTAATTACAATATCTTTATATCTTAATAGAAATGATTCTGTATTTAGAATAGAGAAGATTGATAATGATTGAATAATAAATAGGACTAAAATTAAATTTATTAATATTTTATTTTTATTAAAAAATAAAGTATTTTTTTTAAAATATAAACTTATATTTAATAGGAAATTAATTATTATAAGTATCCTCGCTATTGCTTGAGATGTAAATAGTGGGTTTTTTATAAAAGGTAATATGTATAAATTTGGAATTCTAAATAAAAAAATAGTAAATAAAAATATAAAAAATAGTAAATCATTAATTTTTTCCGATGACAACTGTTTTTTTAACATAAAGAAATTCTATCAAATAGAGAAGCAATTGAAGGCGAAAAAGAATTAAAAAAATATTTAATCAAGTTCTTAATAAGAAAGTTTTTATTTTATAAAAAACCCTATGATTAGGGGAACAGCCTATCTCCGATTTAATCGGAGCAGCCACCAATAGTGGCAGTTTTCGGCTGAGATTTAATCATATTAAACCATAAATGTAAGTTTTTGTCAAGTATAATGACTGCCAAAGTTTCCATCATAACTCCCACCTTTAACCACGGGAACTACATCTCCCAATGTATAAACTCAGTCTTAAACCAAACCTATCAAAACTGGGAAATGATTATTGTTGATGATGCCTCAACTGATGGAACTTATGAGATTATCTCGGGATATTCTAAAAAAGATAAAAGAATAAAAATCATCAGACATAATAAAAACTGGGGTATAAAAAAACTCAAAGAGTCATATAATCAAGCGTTAAAACAAAGCAAGGGGGATTTAATCGCTATTCTCGAAGGAGATGATTTTTGGCCAAAAGATAAGTTAGAAAAGCAAATAGAAGATTTTAAAGATAAAAATGTGGTTTTATCTTATGGAGATTGGGTAATGACTGATACTTTAGGCAACGGCATAACACTTGGAAACTATCAAAATTTTGATAGAAGAAAACTTTTTAATAAACCAATTGGTTCTATTTTGCATCTTTTTGCCTCTTTAAAATTTTATCTAATGTCTTCAACGGTTATTATTAGAAAAAAGACTTTAGAAAACCTTGGTGGCTTTCAAAATGATAAAAACTACCCTTTTATTGATATTCCCACCTATTTATCTTTAGCATTGCAAGGCAATTTTTTTTATCACCCGGAGATTTTAGGTTACTATCGGAAACAACCTTTATCCTCTTGGTTCTCATTTGCAAAACAAACTGAAGATATGGGAAGAGCAAAAGTCAGAGATTGTGTTAATAATTTTTTAAAATCAAAAAAAATTTCTATTAACTGGTTAAAACTTATTGTAGATCAAGAAAAATATTTAAGTTATAAGAAAAAATATAAAAAAAGTAGCCATTTTTACCATTATTTTGCTT
>JACVJA010000238.1 GCA_015661035.1 Candidatus Calidifonticultor daggyaiensis
AATATAGTTCAGGAAAAATTTCCCATTTTATTTTATTTTTAAACTTATCTTTCAAAAACTTATAAAATTCTTCACTGAGATTCACTTGAAAATTTTCTGGTAAAAAATAAGTTTTTATTGGATTTTCACTATCATCCTGGAAAATTTGTAATTCAACTTTTACATCACCTTTATATTCACTTAAGAATTCATATAAAAAATCAATAAATTCTTTGCTTATAACATACTTTGGTATAAATAATATTAATCTATAAAATAAGCTTAAATTAAACGAATTATCTTTTTCCTTGACAATATTATAATTAAAATTAGAAGCAGCTCCATCTTTAACTTCAGACTTTGCTTTAGCTTCAATTTTAGTTTCTTTTAATATTGTGTTACCCTCTTTATTTCTTTTATCGAAAATTTTTATATTATTTATTTCTATATTATGATTATTATGATTAACATTTATTTTTTCATCATTAAAATTATAATCTATAATATTTTTGGTTTTACTATTAATATTATTATTAGACAATAACTGATTTTCTTTTTTTGTTACTTTACTTACCTCAATTGCTATAAATTTTATCTGAATCTCTCGCTTTTCACTTTTTTCTTTTCCGTTCTCTTGTTTAGCTTCTTTCTTATCTAGTCTACCCTTAATTTGAACAACTGAACCTTCTTTTAAAATATCAGCATATTTTTCTCTTACTGTTGGGAAAATAATTACTTCAATGCTTTCAGTTAAATCCTCAAGGTTTAAAAAATACATTTTAGCATTACTTTTAGTTAAAATTTCTTTTATTTCTAAAATTACACCAGCAATTACATGAGTTGATTTGTCAGCTTCATCTACTAAGGATTCAATACTTTTATAATTTTTTAAAATATCTGAATAATCATCTAATGGATGGCCTGATATATATAACCCTAACATTTCTTTTTCAAATTTTAACAATTCCTTTGAACTATATTCATCTAAATTCTTTTTAAAATTATTTGCTTGATCTATTTTAACAGAATTTAAGTTAATTCGGCCAATATAATTTGCATTTAAATTACTTGCTTGATTAGTGTTTCTACCAGCTTCACTTTCAATATTATTTAAATCTTTATTATCTATGAAGTTTTTTATTTTTATATTATTATAATTTAAATCCTCCTGGTTTAATTTAAAAGTTGAATCCTCAATCGCTTCTTCATCAAATAAAGAAAACTGACCTGATTGCTGACTTTTCTTTAACTTGTTTACATTTTCAACAACTAATTCAAAATTTTCAATTAAATATTTTCTTGAATATCCTAGTGAATCAAAAACACCGGCTTTTATTAAACTTTCAAGTGTCTTTTTGTTTAAAACTCCTGCAGGAACTCTAGCACAAAAATCATTAAAATTCTGAAATTTACCATTATTTTTTCTTTCATTTACTATTTGCTCAATAACATTAGAGCCAACATTTTTAATAGCTGAAAGACCAAACCTTATTGAATTGCCAATTACTGTAAAATCTGTAAAGCTTTCATTAATATCAGGGGGTAAAACTTCAATATTCATTCTTCTTGCTTCATTTATATAAGCTGCAACTTTTTCTTGAGAATTCATTCTTATGCTTAAAAGAGCTGCCATAAATTCTACAGGATAGTTTGCTTTTAGGTAAGCAGTTTGGTAAGAAATCATTGCATAGGCTGCACTATGAGATTTATTAAAACCATACTCTGCAAAATGTGTTATAAGCTCAAACAATTTTTTTGCAGTATCTTCATCAACAAGACCTACTTTTAAAGCACCATTAATAAATTTATTTTTTTGCTTAGTCATTACATCGCGCTTTTTTTTGCTTATAGCATCTCTTAGTATATCAGCTTCAGACATAGAATAACCTGCAATCTTTGATGCAATTAACATTATTTGTTCCTGATACAATATAATTCCGTAAGTTTCTTTTAAAATAGGTTCTAGACTTGGATGTAAATACCTAATTTTTTTATTATTGTTTTTAGCTTGAACAAAATCATTAACCATTCCACTCTGAAGCGGACCCGGTCTAAATAATGCTAAAGTAGCAATTAAATCCTCAAATTTTTCAGGCTTTAAACTAATTACAAGCTCACGCATTCCTAAACTTTCAAGCTGAAAAACCCCTAAACAATCACCTCTAGCTATCATTTGGAAGGTATTACTATCTTTTAAATCAATTGAACTAATATCTATATCTAAATTTTTTGTTTTTTTTATTAAAAACAGAGTTTTATCAATTAAAGATAGCGTTTTTAGCCCTAAAAAGTCCATTTTTAAAAGCCCTATATCCTGGACATCTTCCATTTTATATTGTGTTTTTATGTCTCCACTTTTATCATCTCTTTGTATAGGAGTATAATTAAATAAATCATCAGATGAGATTACAACTCCGGCTGCATGTATAGAATGTTGTCTTGCCTTACCTTCTAAAGATTTTGCTGTATCGATTATCTCTCTTACTTTTTTATCTTTTTCATAAAGCTCTCTCAATTCTAAAACACATTCAAGAGCAAAATCTATCGTCATATTTAGCTCCATTGGAACAAGTTTTGCTATCTTATCTACCTCAGAATAAGAAACTTCAAGAACTCTTCCTGCATCTCTAATTGCCTGCCTTGCAGCCATAGTTCCAAAAGTAATAAGCTGTGCTACCCTATTCTCACCATACTTTTGTGTAACATATTCAATCACCCTATCTCTATGTTCATCAGAAAAATCAATATCTATGTCGGGCATTTTTTTTCGCTCTTCATTTAAAAATCTTTCAAAAAGCAAGTTATATTTTATTGGTTCAATATCTGTAATACCTAAAAGATAGGAAACAATACTTCCTGCTGCCGAACCTCTGCCTGGTCCAACCCTGATTTTATTTTTTTTTGCAAAATTTACAAAATCCCATACTATCAAGAAGTACTCAGCAAAACCCATATTTCTAATTACTTTTAATTCAGTTTCCAGTCTTTCTTTTATTTCACTTGTAAAATTTTTATATCTTTTTGGAATGTTCTGTACACATACATTTCTTAAATAATCGTCAGGTGTTAAGCCTTCAGGAACCTTAAAAGGAGGAATGAGTCCTAAGTCAAAGTCTATTTCTAAATTACACATTTGTGCAATTTCATTTGTATTTTCTATTACCCCTGGAAAATCTTTAAACAGTTCATACATTTCATCATAACTTTTAAAATAATATTCTAACGTTCTTGGAAAAAAGCTAGATTTCTCAGCTTTTTCCACCTCTATTTCATTTTTTCTATCTTCAACTTCTGCTAACTTTAAAATAATTTTTTTAACTGTTGTGTCTAAACCTTCAACTAAGTCAATTTCTGGACAGTATTTTCTAAAATCTCCAAGGGTAATTCCTGCCTGTAAACAAAGAAGCACAAAATGAAACTTAAAATCATTTTGATTTAAATAATGAACATCATTAGTACAAACAGATTTTATACCATTTTTTTGTGCTAGCTCATAAAGCACTTTATTAATTTCTTTATGCTTAGCAATTTTAAAATCAGTAAGTTCAATATAAAAATTTTCAGTGCCAAAGATTTCTATATACTCTTTAATGTATTTGTTGGCTAAACCAATTTTACCCATTTCAACAGCCTTAGGAATTTTCCCACTCAAACAACCACTTAACCCAATTAAGCCTTCTGAATACTTCTTTAAAAGCTCAACATCAATTCTTGGCTTATAATAAAAGCCTTCTAAAAAACCATAACTTACCAGC
>JACVJA010000239.1 GCA_015661035.1 Candidatus Calidifonticultor daggyaiensis
TCACACCCGAAAGATGGGAAATTTAATTGAAGAAATTGGAATACCTGTATTCTATTCGATAGAAGAGTGGGTTTCTGCTGCAGAAGCCTTAATTAAATAAAATAGATGCTAAATTAATATTTTTTTTAAATAACGAAAGTATTTAAACATTTAAATATTAGTTAATTAAATAATTTGCAACGAACTTAAAAAACTGCAAAAAACAATTTTCTAACCTTCTTAATACTTCTATAACAACACTTCTATAACATTACTTCAAAAAGTTGTATAATTTATTTTATGTTTGGTAAAAAGAAAATAGGAATAGCCCTTAGTGGCGGTGCAGCAAGAGGTATTGCTCATATTGGAGTATTGCAGGTATTAAATGAGCTAGGGGTAGAAATTCATGCTGTAAGTGGGACAAGTATGGGAGCTATAATTGGTGCAATATATGCGCTTGGAATCAGCTTTGAAGAAGTTATAAATTATATAAAAAATACTGACTGGAGAAGTTTTTTAATACTATCTGCTCTAGGATTATCAAGAAGAGGTATTTTAAATGATAAAAAAGTTGATGATGTTTTAAGTAATTTTTTGGGTAATAAAACTTTTGATGATTGCATTAAGCCATTTTGCTGTGTGGCAGTTGATATAATTTCTGGCAAGAAAGTAATTTTAAATTCTGGCAAATTAAAAGAGGCAGTAAGGGCTTCTATTTCAGTTCCAGGAATTTTTTCACCAGTTTATAAAGATGGGGGATTATTAATTGATGGCGGAGTAATTGAACCGCTTCCTACAGAATCTATAGAGATATTTAACTGCAACTTTATAATTGCCTCTTCAATAGTGTTTGATAAATATGAAGAATATAATGTGGCTGATTTAAGCAAAACAAGCGAGACACAAAAATTAGCAAAAATTGGCAAGAAAGATGAAAACATAACAGGTAAAAATAGAGTAAAACAAGGTAAATTTAAAGAAGATAAAAAATCCAGCGGGTTAATAAATAGTCCCGATAAACAAATATGTAATCTATCTATTCAGACAATATTAGATAAAAGTTTAACAATTATGCATGCTCAAATGGTAAAAAATTATTTGCAAAAAGCAAATATAATAATTGAACCAAAAGTCGGCAATTTTGGCTTTTTTGATTTTGCCAAAGGTGAGAAAATTATTGCTGCTGGAAGAAAAGCAGCAGAAGAAAAAATTCCTGAAATAAAACAAAAGCTTAGAATTAGATAATGCATAATCTATTAGGCTTTTTTGAGATTAATGTGATGTAATTGTCTACTCAAATTCCATTGAAAAATCTATTGCCTTTGCAGAGTGGGTTATAAAGCCGCAGGATATAATATCAACACCAGTTTTACAAATATCCTCAACTGTTTCTAGTTTTACATTTCCAGAAGCTTCGATAATGCAATTAGCAAGATTGCTTCTAATAATTTTTACAGCTTTAGACATTAATTTAAAATCCATATTGTCAAGCATTATTATATCTGGCTTAGATTCAATTGCCTCCTTTAGTTCTTCTAAATTTTTGACTTCTACTTCAATTTTTAATTGATGAGGTATATTATTCCTAATTAAATTAATTGCTTTTTTTATGCCACCTGCAGAAATTATATGGTTATCTTTAATTAAGATACCATCAAATAGGCCAAATCTATGATTGTGCCCTCCTCCACATTTTACAGCATATTTTTCTAGTCTTCTTAAGCCAGGTTTAGTCTTTCTGGTATCAACTATTTTTACCCCATACTTTGAAGTAATTTTATTAAATTTTGCTGTAATAGTTGCAATTCCGCTTAAATGCTGCAAAAAATTCAGGCAAGTTCTTTCTGCTGCCAATAAAACTTTTGTAGGTCCAAAAATATAACATATTATGTCTTTATTTTTTAAAAAGTCTCCGTCTTCTTTTAAAATGTTAAAAGTAATATTTTTATTATACTCTTGTTTATTTGTGTTCTTAATGTTGTTAATAGTATTGTTTGAATTAACACAAAAGTTGCTCTTAAAATTACTGTTAAAATTACAACTTAAATTACTGCTAAACTCTTCTAAAATATATTTGATTATGTCTATACCGCTTAGTACTGCCTCTTCTTCTTTACAGATTATGTAAGCTTTAGAGATACTATTATCACCAATTAAATATTTTGAGGTTATATCTCCATATCCTCCCAAGTCTTCTTGTATTGCAAGTCTTATAATATCAATAATTTCATATTTTTTAATTTTATCTATTTTTTTTATGTTATCCATTTTTTTAGTTTTTTAGTTAGTTTAATTATGTGAAATATTTTAAAAGTTTTATTTTTAATATTTTAATAATTCTATTTTAAAAATTATGAACTAATTAGTTATTGCTGAACAATTTAACATTTTACAAATATTGATATTTACACATAAATTAAACCTAACAAACAAGCTTAATTAAACAACTGGTTCGAAATATATTTGGTCCCTTTTTAAAATAATATGCTTTTTCCAATTTTTATCATCTTTTAAAGGAAAATCATTTCTTTGGTGTGTCCCTCTGCTTTCAGTTCTAATTTTTGCTGCTGTTGCAATTAAATATCCAACTGTTAGCATATTTACGAATTCTATTGTTTCTTTAAAATTAGAGCAATTAAGATAATTATTTGAATATTTTTCTAAACTGCTTCTAATAAATTTAAGTGCATCGTTTAAGCTTTTTTCGTCCCTTAAAATACCCACATTTTTGCTCATTGTTTTTCTGAACTTATTAATATCATTATGTAGTTCTTCTAAATCATATTTAAGATTGGGGATATCTTTTAATTTTATAGAATCATCACCCAATTCTTTAGAATCATTATTTATTTCTTTAAAATTATCATTATCATTTATTATTTTTTTGAAGTAACTTGCCTGATTAAATTTATTATTATCATTAAACACAGATGTCTTGTCAAAGTTTTCAGATAAATTTTTTTTGTTTATTTTTTTAATTATTTCTTTTGATATTTCCCACCCAAAAACTAAGCCCTCAATTAAGGAATTGCTTGCAAGCCTATTAGCGCCATGTGCTCCAGTTGCTGCAGTTTCCCCACATGCATAAAGGCCATTAATTTCTGTTTTACCTTTTAAGTCAGTTTTTATTCCACCATTTAGGTAATGTGCTGCAGGAAAAACTTTAATTAAATCTGTACTTAAATTTAGTCCATTTTCTCTTAGCTTTAGTATTATATTTGGGAACCTTATTTTTAAGGTTGATTCGGGAATATGAGTTGCGTCTAAAAAAATAAAATCTATATTTTGCTCATTCATCACTTTTACCATTTCTTTTACTACAATATCCCGTGGCGCAAGTTCAGCTTTTGGGTGCTTACCCAGCATAAACCTTTTGCCATTAGAGTCTCTTAAGTATGCACCTTCACCTCTTAGTGCTTCAGTTATTAAAAATAAATGCTCATCATTAGTTTTAAAAACTGTAGGGTGAAATTGAATAAATTCTATATCTTTAATTGAAGCACCTAAACGAAATGCCATAGCAATTCCGTCACCTGTTGATATTGGGGGATTGGTTGAAACTTCATATAGTTGTCCAATTCCGCCACTTGCTATAACTATGTTTGAAGCAAGATGAATTTCAAAATCATTTTTTTTAATATTTAACGCAATTAAACCAATTACTTTATTTTTATTGTCTTTTTTTTTGGAAAAGTTTTTGGCATAATCTCGATTTTTAATATGATTTAGAATATTATTTTC
>JACVJA010000240.1 GCA_015661035.1 Candidatus Calidifonticultor daggyaiensis
ATAAATCAAAGAAAAGAAATTTAAAAAGATAAAAAGGGCAGGCGGGGCAAAGCCCCGCCTGCCAAAGTCCGCCTTCGGCGGACAAGTCATTCGCTCGCCCGCCCTTCGGGCGGGCTCGCTCTCAAAATTTAGCATTAAATAAAAAAGCTTGAAAAAAGAAGGAAATTTTGGTATATTAAAAATATGAAAGCGAGTCGCTTTTATTCTACACTTAAAAAATACGGTGTTAATTTTGCCTCCGGTGTGCCTTGTGCCGCCCAAAAAAATATTCTTCCTTTTTTCTTTAATGATTCAGAAATGATTTATATTAAAGCAGCTAGAGAAGAAGATGCTGTAGGTATCGCAACCGGAGCATATTTAGCGGGCAAAAAACCAATTGTTTTAATGCAAAACTCCGGTCTTGCTAATTGTATAAATGCACTAGCTTCTTTATGTATTCCCTATAAAATTCCAATGCTTATGTTAGTTAGTTGGAGAGGATATCCAAAAGATAAAAACGAACCGCCCTATCATTGGGTAATGGGTAAATCTACCATAAAATTGATGAAGGATATAGGAATACCTATTTATATAATACCAAACAGGAATCCTGAAAGTGTAATTTCCCCTTCGATTAGAGAAATGCAAAAACGAAAAAGGCCTGTAGTTATGCTTTTAGAAAGACATATTTTCAAATGAAAAGATACGAAGCCATAAAAACAATATGTGATTTCTTAAAAAGGGAGGATATAGTGATTTCTCCTACCGGAGATATTAGTAGGGAACTTTTTATTCTCAGAGATTCCCATCAGAATTTCTACATGATGGGGTCTATGGGACTCACATCTTCGATAGGCTTTGGATTAGCAATTTGTTTCCCTAAAAAAAGAGTTATTGTGATAGAGGGCGATGGTAGTATTTTGATGAATATGGGTTCTCTTGCCACAATTGGACATTATGCCCCCCATAATCTAATTCATATTATTCTTGATAACGAAGTATATGAGTCTACTGGGGGGCAATCTTCGGTATCAACTACAGCGAACCTCGAACGAGTGGCTAAAAGCGTAGGATATAAAATTGTTCAAAAAGTTAAGTCTGAAAAGAATTTGCGAGACTTCTTTAGAGAAATAAAATCTTCCATCAAGGGTCCTATTTTTATATTAGTAAAAGTAGAGAGAGGAGGAATTAGCGAAAGAATACCACGAGTACCTTATACCCCAGAAGAAATAACTACTTATTTCCAAAAGTTTCTTAGAAAACATACTCGAAAAATAAAAAAAGCGTAAGGAAATACTACTTCAATATTACTTCCTTACGCTAATGTTTTAGAAGAGAGAAGTGTTTCCCTGGTTCTTTTAGAATGCCGAATAGACAGTAATAATTACCTTTACTATCTATCCAGATATTAACTCTAAATCCTCGGAATTCTCTTCTCAATGCTTCCTTTGTGAAGAGATAATGAACTATTCCCTTTTCGTTTCCTTCAAGAGGAATGTATGTATAAGGAGCTATTTCTTTAAAGGGGTGTCTTTGTTTTTTGGGTACCTTCTTGCGGGTAGTAATAAAGATTAATCCTTCTGGCTTTAAAACCCTCTTTATCTCTATAATTGTCTTTCGTATATCTTCAATTTTTCCATGGTTGATTGATCTAATGCACACTATAGCATCAAAGAAATCATCAGGATAAGGCAAGGCCTCGTAAATTGAACCAACTTTTAAATGTGCCTTGAGATTTTTTTCTCTCAATTGGTGCCGTGCGATTTTGATTCCTTCCGAAGAGATATCAATTCCATATACTTCGAAACCGGCTTTAGCTAAATATAGAGTATGTCTCCCAACACCGCAGGCTAAATCTAATACTCGTCTTACACCCCTTTCTTGAAAAATCTTTACAATTCTATCCATCTCTTCGTCCATTTGACGAGAAGCCTCTTCTTGAAAAAGCGATAATTTTCCTTTATGAATCTTATCCCACTGCTTTTTGGTACTCATTTTTGCACCTCCTTTCTTTTGGTTTGATTTTATCATGGTGTTCGAATATCTGTCAACTGCTCTTTGGCAAAATTTAAGTACCACAAACTTCGATAATTTTCCCATACCCTAGGAGTTATTTTTTTATCTTCGAAAATTTTTTCTATCATTTTCCTAGCCTTTATATAATAATCGATACTCAAAGCTTCTTTACATCTTAAATCTTCCTGCCTCTGATGCAGTTGGAAAACATTTATCACTGGAAAACTATTTATATAAGGCGCTAATTCCCTAAATCCTTCATTTATTATTTTCAAAGGCTCAATTCCCAATATATAAGAAAAATTTGTTCTAATTCCTTTTTTCTTAGCCCGCTCTAAGATTTTTTTAATATCTTCTATACTCAACCTTGCTTTTGTAAATTTTAGAATTTCAGTTCTTTTTTCAAAACACTCCAATGAAATACACAATCCAAAAGGTTTCAATTTTTCAATCTCTTCTAAAGATTCTTTTTGAGTTATCTCAGAACCATAATAAAATAGTTCCCCTGAAAAATTAAATTCATTTAGAATTTTTCGCGCCATTTTTAACCAACTTAATAACCTTTCCTCGTTGCCAAAACATCCCGTAACTATGGCTACCTGGATTAGATGAGATAAATCTGGTTTTTGTTGTTTTTTCAGCCAATTTTTAATAAATTCTTTTAACCCGGCTTCGACTTGTAAATTTTCTTCTCTATCTTTTGCATCTTGAATAACAGTATGGCAAAACTTACAACCGTGACATAGACTTTTTGAAACCGGATTAAGATTTAAAACAGTACCCCTTCTTCTCGGATAAGAAAAGTCACAAGTATCATTTGATAGAGATTCAACTTTTCCTATTTTTTCCTTACCTGCTTTTAAATAATTATTTTCTATCTGATAAATTGAAAATGAATTGGTGGGTAAGGCAAAGAAATATTCTTTTATGTTTCTTTGAAAAGAAATTTTGAAATAAGGTCTATTTTCTGGAATAAATTTAAATCTAACTCTTGCATAAGGGAATTTTACCTTCACTCCTGATAAACTAAAATCAAGGAATAACATATCTTCTGGCGGAACATTATATAGTTTTGAAAAGATTATTGCTTCTGAAGGATTTTTTAGCATAATTTTCTCTCTTTGCCTTTAATAAATTTTCTTACGCCTTCATGGTTTATGTAATAAACGCATTTTACTCTTTTAACATTAGAAAAATCAAGAGCGCTATTATATCCAGAACCTTTGTTTATAGCACGAGGCGCATTAAAATAAGGAGGAAAAAGTCTATAACTAAACCCTTTTAATATGAGAGAGGCTGAGCTTATTTGAATTAATATTGCTCCATCCTCAATTGATGGATTTTTTTTAAGTGCAGAGAAATATATTTCGGAAAAATTATTCCCCAAAGGATTTTCAATTTTAGGTTGAGGATCACGAATCATTGAAACACAATAAGAGGGTGGCCTATTTCCTTTATACAACACAACTATAATACAATGTTGTAATTTACCACTTTTAAAGATTTTAATTAACTCCTTCTCTATAAACTTTATTTTTTCTAATAACTTTTTGTATTTTGATTTCATTTTTAGTTTTTTTATCTTTAAAACCTCAATGAATGTAATATACCAAAATCTCCTCTTTTTTTTCAAGTTTGTTATTTAATGCAAATTTTGAGAGCGAGCCCGCCCGAAGGGCGGGCGAGCGAATGACTTGTCCGCCGAAGGCGGACGAA
>JACVJA010000241.1 GCA_015661035.1 Candidatus Calidifonticultor daggyaiensis
GTATAATGACCTCCATCCCCGTCGATGTTGAACTAAAGGAAAGTATTGGTAAATGTGGCCCTGAGCAATGGATAGATTATGTAAAGAAAAGAATTCTATCTAAATATTATTTTAGTTGTTTAGATGATAATTCTAAAAAATTTTTTTTAGAAAATAATGTTACATTAAGCCAGGCTTATATTTTTAATTTTTTTAACCAATGGTCAGATAAAATTCCGCCAGATGGCAATGTTTTATATATAGGTTATAATATGGATTATTATGATGATTTGATATTTAAAAATTTCTTTAATAAATATAGTGTTAAAAGGTTTTTACCTGAAGAGTTTTTTATCCAAAAAGAAAATGAAAATTTAAATCTTTTTAAAAATACTGAAAATAAAGAAATTTATAATTATAATTTTATAATTTTTGATAATTGTCATATATATTTAAATGAAATTATAGATAAAATTAAATTTTTTACACAAAATAATTTTATTATCAAAGGTAGTGTTTTTGTTTTAATTATTCCATTAATTGTTACTGATGATTTTGAATATGAAAAATCTATGAAAAATGTTTTAAACAATAATTCAGTCAAAAATGTAAATGACTTTTTATATACAGATGCAGATTTCTATAAAAAAATACCAAATAATTGGGAACATTATAGATATTATGAAAATCTAGTTGCGCTTTTTTGGAAGCTAGGATATAGTGAAGTTTCTTGTGAAGTTATAGGCAATAGACAAAGCCTGGATAATGCTATTAAATTAAAAGACCTATATAAAGAATTGCAGATGACAAATAATATATTAAAAAATAATTTAAATTTTGACTTGAAAAAGATAAAAGCGTTTAAAAAAGATATTTTAAAAAAAGAGTATGTTGGATTTATAGAGGCAAATAAGTGTTTTAAATTAAATTTAGAAAGTATTTATGACATAGAAATAAACTTAGGAAAAATTATTTTTGCAATAAAATAATAAAAATTAAATATTATAAATATAAAGGTTTTGTAGTTTTGTAATTTTAAATATTAGTTATTATAATTATAAAAATTGCTAATTTAAAATTATATAATTAAAATAAGTACTATAGTTAAAATAAGTACAAATAGTTATAGATTATAAAAATTTAAATTAAAATTATATTGGACTTCTATTATATTAGGTTTGTAATTTTTTAAACTTTTTTATCTTATAATACTTATATGAAACTTATATGAAAACAGTAATTTTAGCAGGTGGATTTGGAACCAGATTATCAGAGGAAACTGAATTAAAGCCTAAGCCTATGGTTGAAATTGGAGGCTTGCCAATAATCCTACACATAATGAAATATTATACAGGTTTTGGCTTTAACGAGTTTATTATTTGTGTTGGCTATAAAGGCTATTTAATAAAAGAATATTTTACAAACTATTTTTTACATTTAAGTGATATAACAATTGAGCTTTCAACTGGAAAAATACATGTTCATAATTGTAAATCAGAAGATATGAAAGTTACTTTGGTTGATACTGGAATTAATACTCAAACAGGTGGAAGAATTAAAAGGATACAAAAATATATTAATAATGAAACTTTTATGTTAACTTATGGAGATGGGCTTTCAGATATTAATATTAATAAACTGTTAGATTACCATTATAAGAATAAAAAATTTGCAACTGTAACAGCAGTTCAGCCTCCAGGAAGGTTTGGTACATTGAAAATTATTGGTAATGGTATAGTAGAATCTTTTAACGAAAAACCTGCAGGAGATGGAGCATGGATAAATGGTGGATTTTTTGTATTGGAGCCGGAAATTTTTGATTACATTAAAGATGACAACACCTATTGGGAAAGAGAACCAATGGAAAATCTTGCTAAAGATAATCAATTAGCGGCTTATATACATAAAGGATTTTGGAGACCAATGGATACATTAAGAGATAAGCTTGAATTGGAAAAAATCTGGCAAAATGGTAATGCACCTTGGAAAAACTGGAAATAAAAAATAGTTTTAAAAAATAAGTATCGGTTTGAAATAAGTGAATAACAAAAATGAATACTTACTATTGGAAAAATAAAAATGTATTTATAACAGGATGTACTGGCTTATTAGGCTCTTGGATGGTTAAATATCTTGTTGATTTAAATGCAAACGTAACAGGGCTTATTAGAGATTGGGTACCCCGTTCAAAATTAGTCTCAGATAATTCTTTAGAAAAGATTAATGTTGTTCGTGGCTGTGTTGAAGATTATTTTGTTTTAGAAAGAACTTTAAATGAATATGAAATTGAAGTTGTATTTCATTTAGCAGCACAGTCAATTGTTGGAACTGCAAATAGAAGCCCGCTTTCAACTTTTGAAACAAATATAAGAGGCACCTGGAATATTTTAGAAGCTGCACGGCGTACACAAACTGTTAAAAGGGTAATAATAGCTTCAAGCGATAAAGCCTATGGAGACCAGTTAAAACTTCCATATGATGAAAGTATGCCGTTAGAGGGAAGGCACCCTTATGATGTTTCAAAAAGCTGCGCAGACTTAATTTCAAGAATGTATTTTGAAACATACAATTTGGCTGTTTGTGTTACAAGATGCGGTAATTTTTATGGTGGTGGGGATTTAAACTTTAACAGAATTATTCCTGGGACAATAAGGTCTATTTTAAATAATGAAGCCCCTGTTATTAGAAGTGATGGAACTTTTATAAGAGACTATTTTTATATTGAGGATGCAGTTTTAGCCTATCTGCTTTTAGCAGAAAAAATGGAAAATAAAGAAATTCATGGTGAAAGTTTTAATTTTAGTAACGAGAATCAAATAAAAGTTATAGAGCTTGTTGAAATTATACTTAATCTTATGTCAAGCAATTTAAAACCTAGGATTTTAAATATTGCTTCTAATGAGATAAGACATCAATATTTGTCGGCTAAAAAAGCAAAAGAAACGTTAGGCTGGAAGCCTAAATTTAGTATTGAAGAAGGTTTAAAAAAGACAATTGCATGGTATAAGGAATTTTTTAAAATAAATAGCTTTTAAATAGATGTTAAAGTTCTGTCAGATTTTTTTTAAAATTGTTTACTTAGTTTTTTAAAAAAGTTTGTTTAAAATCATTAAAAATTATTAAATTGAAATTGCAATATTTAAATTATAAATTATAAATACAGATTGTTAGGCTATTTTATTTTTTAATAAAATCTAAAATTTAAGTCAATTAAAAATGAAAATGATTGAAGGTGTTATAATAAAACAATTAAAGAAAATTCCTGATGAGCGTGGTAAAATTCTTCATATGTTAAGAGCTGATGATGAAATTTTTGAAAAATTTGGAGAAATATATTTTTCCGTAGTATATCCGGGGATTATAAAAGGATGGCATTTGCATACTCAAATGACTTTAAACTATGCTGTACCAGTTGGTATGATAAAGCTAGTACTTTATGATGATAGGCAAAACTCGCCAACAAAGGGGGAAATAAATGAATTATTTATAGGGGAAGATAATTATTGTTTGGTAAAAATACCTTTTGGGGTTTGGAACGGCTTTAAAGGAATTGGAACTTCTTTTTCACTAGTAGCAAATTGTGCTACAATTCCACATGATCCTAAAGAAATTATTAGAAAGGACCCTTTTTCTAAGGATATACCTTATAACTGGGAAGTAAAGCACGGTTAATTTTAACATAGTCAAGTTAAATTTTAATAGAAAAATACTTTTTAAA
>JACVJA010000242.1 GCA_015661035.1 Candidatus Calidifonticultor daggyaiensis
TTTGTAGGTTCAGATACTATGTTTGTAGCTCCAGTAAAAATTGGAAAAAATTCAATAACTGCGGCTGGATCTGTTATAACTGAAGATGTGCCAGAAAACAGTTTAGCAATAGAAAGAAATAAGCAGATAAATATTAAAGATGGTGCAGTAAGATTTAAAAAAAAGAAAAAAGATAAAAAAAATAATTAGACATTTAATTTTACATTAAGATAATATTCATTTTTTATATGTAATTATATATGTTTATATATATTTTTGTGTTTTAGTGTTTGTTTGTAAATTTTATTATTTTAAAAAATTTTCATATAAAATAATATAAAAATCTATTGTCAAAAGGTTATTGTTAGGAAAGCGAGGTTATTTTTTTATGCGGGATTATCCAAGCAATAAAAGAATGTTGTTGTTTAGCGGGTCAGCCCATGTAGAGCTTGCAGAAAAAATAGCTGAAAATCTAAATATTTCTTTAGGTAAGGTAACCCGAACAAAATTTAAAAATGGTGAAATTTATATTAAATTTGAGGAAAGCGTAAGGGGAGCAGATGTATTTGTTATACAGCCGTGCGGAGATCCAGTAAATGATAATTTAATGGAGCTTTTAATAATGATTGATGCTTTAAAGAGAGCATCAGCTAGCATGATTAATTGTGTTATTCCTCATTTCCCTTATGCAAGACAGGATAAAAAAGCTGAAGGCAGAGAGCCAATTACTGCTAAACTTGTTGCAGACCTTTTGACTGTTGCTGGCATGGATAGGATGATAGCAACTGATTTGCATACAGCGACAATACAAGGTTTTTTTAATATTCCAGTTGACCATATAACTGCAATACCAATAATTGCCAATTATTTTAAAACAAAGCACATAAAAAATGGAGTTGTTGTCAGCCCTGATGTTGGAGGTGTAAAAAGGGCATCAATTTTTGCAAATCAGCTTCACTTTCCATTAGCTATTTTAGATAAAATTCGCCCAGGGCCAAACATGGCAAAAATAGACCATTTAGTTGGGGATGTTAATGGCAAGGTAGCGATCATATTTGATGATATGATTGATACTGGGGGGACAATTTGTGAAGCAGTTGATGTTCTTTTTAAATTCAATGTTCAAAAAGTGTATATTGGTGCTACTCATCCTGTTTTTTCAGGCAATGCTGTTGAAAGATTGTGTGCTACTAGAGCTGAAGAAATAGTTGTAGCTGATACCCTGCCGGTTAGTCAACAAACCTGTAATTCAAAAGTAAAAATAGTTTCAGTAGCACCACTTCTTGCAAAAACTATAAAAAAGATTTATCATTGCAACTCTGTTAGTGAATTATTCAAAGGCGAAAATTTAGTTTAAAGCTTTTTCTTAATTGTACTAATATGTACTAATATATACTAATGTGTTAGCGTGAAAATCCAGGCTCTGGATTTTTATAATTTTCATAGATAATATTTTAACATTATTTATGTTTTTTTAATTTTGTATGATTTGTAGAAAAAGAAGAGGTGGTAAAATATGATCAGTATAGTTTTAAAAAGTGAAATTAGAACTAATGACGAACTCAAGAAAAATGCATCCAGGAGATTAAGAAGTTGTGGATATGTTCCAGCAGTTATATATGGTTTAAATCAGGAACCAATTAAGATTAAAGTTAAAACAAAAGAATTTAAGAATGCAACTAAAGGAAGAAGTATTGCAAACTTGATACTAAATTTAGATATTGTATCCAATGGGAAAAATAATAAAGAAACTGTTTTAATTAAAGAAATTCAAAAAGATCCTATAAATCTTGATAATTTGTTGCATATAGATTTTATAAGAATTCAAATGCAGAAGGAAGTTGAAGCAACAGTACCAATTCATATATTAAATGAAGAAGATTCTATTGGAGTAAAAGAAGATGGTGGAGTAATTCAACACGGACTTAGGGAATTGCATGTTTTATGTTTGCCAGCTGATATTCCTGAAAGTATAAATTATGATATAAAAAATCTTCATATGGGTCAGATTGTAAAAGTATCAGATATAGTTGTAAATGAGAAAATTAAAATTTTAAATCACCCAGAAGAAGTCGTTGTCTCTATTATACACCCAACTCACTTAGTAGTTGAAAAAACTGAGGAAGAGGCACTTGAGGAAGAACCTGAGCTTGTAACAAAGTCAAAACATGCTGATAAAGAAGAAAAAGAAAAAAAAGCAGAATCTAAAGAGTAGCTTTAATAATATTTCATACTTTTAATAATTTATGCTTTTAATTTAATTTTAATAATAAATGTTTTTAATAATTGGTTTAGGTAATCCAGGCAGTCAGTATGTTAATAATCGTCATAATATAGGTTTTAAAATAATTGATAGTCTTGCCATATCTTTAGATTTTAGTCTTCAAAATTACAAGTATAAATTTAATGCAGAATATACAAGAATAAATTTTAATTTTTTAGATTTGCATCTTAAAGAAAATAATTCAGATATAGAGTTAAACTATAAAAGTTCTAATTTAATTAAGACTAATAGTATCTCTAAAAAGAAACCTTTTAAGAAAGATCTTATTTTAATAAAACCTTTAACTTTTATGAATAACAGTGGTATTGCAGTTTTAAAGTTTTTTAATTACTACAAAGATAATATAGAAGGTATACTTGTAATTCATGATGATACTGATATTAATTTTGGATTTTTAAAATTTAAACATAATGGTTCATCTGGTGGTCATAAAGGGCTGGAATCTATTATTAAAAGCTTAAATAGTAATAAATTTGATAGATTAAGATTCGGGGTTGGAAAACCACAATTAAATATAGATTTAGCAGATTATGTATTATCAGATTTTTCAGGTAACGAAATGAAAGTCTTAAATTTATTAATAGATCTTGCAGTAGATTCTATAAAAAAATATATTATTTTTGGTATAGAGCATGTAATGAATTTTTATAATAAAAAAAATTTATTACTATAAAAATTTCTAAAAAATTGCTGTAAGAAAAATTGTTAGTTTTTAAACTTAAGTCACAATACTGCCATCACAACTAGCAATGCAATCAATATTCTTTAAAAGTGATTTATCATGAAAAAAATTCTTTCAAATTATTTTATTCAAAAATTTTTAAAAAGTAGTGATTTTTGTAATTTTTTAAAAGAATTTAAAGAAATTGAAAAAATAAATTCTTTAATTTGCGATGAAGATATTTGGCCTTTTGTAATTTCTTCACTATTAACAACATTTAATTTTCCCATTTTAATAGTAGTTTCTACTAGTGAAAGGGCTTTTGAGCTAAGAAAAGAGCTAAGCATGTTCTATCCACAAGATTGTATTTTTAATTATCCTAGCTTATCTAAAAACTTAATATTAAAAAACATTAGGTCTATGATTAGCAATAACTTAAAATCTGAAATAAATATAAAAGATAAGAAATTAAACAATGGAACTAATATTGCAGATGATTTTTTTTATACATTTACAACACAAAATATGCAAAAAACTCTATTTAACCAGAAAACACAAAGTATTATGGATATGCAAAATTATAATTATATTCAAAATGTTCAAAATTTTTCATATGAATTTTTGTCACAAAGATTAGAAATCATAAAAAACGTTTTAGATTTTAAAAAGAACTTAAAAAATAATGATATTGATGTTGATAATAAGGAATTTATAAAAAAGCTAGATTTTAAAAAAGATTATAATTTT
>JACVJA010000243.1 GCA_015661035.1 Candidatus Calidifonticultor daggyaiensis
TGAAATTGCAAGATTTCAGATTAAAAATCAATTAACTTCTGGAAGAAAAATAAGAGAATTAATTCAAAAAGGAATTGAAGAAGCAAAAAAGATTCTTTCCAAATCAAAAGACCAAAAAGAAAGAATTGCAAAATATCAGGAAGTTGAAAGAATCATATTAAATGATCATGCATTTATTCCGCTTTATTTTTATGGTGCAAGAAGAGTTATTGCCGATCAAATAAAAGGCTTTGTTTTAAGTCCAATGGAAACATATGACTTAAGCAAGGTTTATATTGAAAAATAAATTTAAAATTTAAATTTATTTGATATAACAGAAAAATAATAATAGAATATAACCCGAATAAATTTGTTCGGGTTATATTCTTAAATGGGTATTTTTTTAAAAAAATTATAAAATTGTTTTTTTAATTAGTGCGAGTGTAATTTTTTTCTATATTTTTTATAATTGTAATAATTTAATAGATATAAAATTTGATAATATAATTAATTTTTTAATTTTATAAGTTTTTAAAGAACTTTATGGTTTATTTTATCATAAGAAGAATTTTACAAATTATACCTGTAATAATTGGAGTAACTTTACTTCTATTTATATTGCTTTACATTATTCCTGAAGATCCTGCCCAGTTAATTCTTCAAAAAGGAGCAACACCAGAAGCATTAGCTAACTTGAGGGCAAAAATGGGTATTGACCAGCCAATTTATGTACAATATTGGAGATATATAAAAGGATTGTTTTCTGGTAATTTAGGGACATCTTATAGATACCAACGCTCAGTTAATAGTATTTTAGCAGAACATTATCCTTATTCAATTAAGCTTGCATTTGCAGCAATAATAATTGAAATAATAATTGGAATTTTTGCTGGAATAATTTCAGCTATAAAAAAATACAGTATTTGGGACGTTTTAGTTACAATTTCTACTACTATTCTAGTTTGTGTTCCAGTTTATTGGCTTGGTATGATTTTACAAGTTACTTTTGGATTAAAGCTAGGGTGGCTTCCAATGTCTGGTTATGGTGATGGGAGTATTAGGTATTATATATTGCCTGCTGTTACTTTAGCATCAGTTTCAACTGCTTTTGTTGCCAGGATGATGAGAAGTACTATGCTTGAAGCATTATCAAATGATTATATAACTACTGCTTATGCAAAAGGGTTATCTCAATTTAAGGTAATAGGAAAACATGCAATGAAAAATGCTTTAATACCTGTTGTAACACTCATTGGGTTAGATCTTGGTTCTCTAATGGGTGGTGCAATACTGACAGAAACTGTTTTTAACTGGCCTGGTGTTGGAAGAACTATTTATCTTGCAATTTTGCAAAGAGACGCACCAGTAGTTGTTGGTGGAACTGTAATACTTGTTGGAATATTTATAATAATGAATTTAATTGTAGATATTATTTATGCTTGGCTGGATCCAAGAATTCGATTTGAAAAAGTTGAACCTAATATTTAATTAAAAATGGAGAGTGAAAAAAAAGACAAATTTAATATTAATAGTCACGTTGAAGAAGGCGAAGTAGCAATTGAGCTTGCTGAAGATTTCTTTATGGAAAGAAAATATTCAAGGACTTCTTTGTATAAAGATGCATGGAAAAGATTAAAAAGAAACAAACTTGCAATGTTTGGATTGTCAATTGTTATACTTCTTATACTTATAGCATTATTTGCTCCCTTTCTATCTACACATGATCCAATTGCCAGAGTAAAGGAAGACTCATTGCTTGGTCCAAATAAAGAATATTGGTTTGGAACAGATCTTTTAGGTAGAGATATTTTTAGCAGAATTATTTATGGAAGCAGAGTTTCGTTAGAAGTTGGAATAATAGCAGTAGGTATATCTGTTTTAATTGGTCTTAGTTTGGGTGCAATATCAGGTTATTTTGGTAATATACCTGATACAATTATTATGAGAATTGCTGATATCTTTTTTGCATTTCCATATATCCTAGGTGCTATTGCAATTATGACTGTATTAGGTCCAGGAATAATTAATATTTTTATTGCTATTGGGTTGTTAGGCTGGGCTTCTTTTGCAAGGATATTTCGTGGCTCAATATTGTCAATTAAAAACAAGGAATATATTGAAGCTGCAAGAGCACTAGGAGCAAGTAATTCAAGAATAATTATAAAACATATTTTTCCAAATGCCTTTGCTCCTATAATTGTTTATGCAACTATGAATGTAGGAACTGCTATTATTGTCGAAGCTGCTTTAAGTTTTTTAGGTATAGGCGTTCAACCGCCAAATCCTGCTTGGGGTAAAATGCTATCTGAAGCTCTTGATTATATTGATGTTGCACCGTGGATGATGGTTTTTCCTGGACTTGCAATATTAATAACAGTATTAGGTTTTGTTTTACTTGGTGATGGACTGCGTGATGCTTTTGATCCAAAATTAAAATAATTTATTTAAAATATTTATAGTATTTATTGTTAGAGTAAGAATTTATTATATTTATTTTTTTATATATCACTTTTATATTATTGTATTTATTATTTTATTAAAATTAGTTTTTAAAATATGCCTCAAAATAATAAAATTTTAGAAGTAAAAAATTTAAAAACATATTTTTATACAGATGATGGTATTGTAAAAGCTGTAGATGGGGTGTCTTTTGATTTAAAAGAATTAGAAACACTTGGAATAGTTGGCGAAACTGGTTCAGGGAAAAGTGTAACTGCTTTATCAATTTTAAGATTAATTCCTCAGCCACCAGGCAAAATAGTTGATGGTGAGATTTTATTTAAAGGGCAAAATATACTTGATATGAATATTAAAGAATTGCAGGATTTTAGAGGAAATCGTATATCAATGATTTTCCAAGATCCTATGACTAGTTTAAACCCGGTTTTTACTATTGGAAATCAACTCATGGAAGCAATTTTAGCTCACCAAACTATAACTAAAAAACAGGCAAGGGAAAAAAGTTTTCAACTGCTTGAAATGGTTGGTATACCTGATATTAAAAGAAGATTTAATAGCTATCCTCACGAATTTAGTGGAGGGATGCGTCAGAGAGTAATGATTGCAATGGCAATAGCTAATAATCCTGATATATTAATAGCAGATGAACCTACAACTGCATTAGATGTAACTATCCAAGCCCAAATACTTGAATTAATGCATGAATTAAAAGAAAAGACAAAATCTTCAATAATAATAATTACTCATGATTTGGGGGTTGTTGCAAAATATGCAAATAGAGTAATGGTAATGTATGCAGGAAAGCCTGTGGAATTTTCAGAAGTAGATAAAATATTTTATAAGCCTTGTCATCCATATACTATTGGACTTATGAGATCTATTACAAGGCTTGATCAAGAAAGAAAGAATGTCTTAAAACCAATTGAAGGTTCTCCGCCCAGTTTAATAGATTTACCTATTGGGTGTATATTTAGGGTTAGGTGCGAATTTGCTGTAAAACAATGTTCTTTAAGCTATCCAGAATTATTAGAGGTTTCACCTGGGCATTATAGTGCTTGTTTTAGAGCAAATGAGCTTTTTGCTGGTTTTAAAAACTTAGATTTTTTAAAAACAAAAAAGTAATTTTTTTATATTAAAGATATGGAAAACAAGGTATTGCTTGAGGTTAAACGTTTAAAAAAATATTTTAATATTAGAAGTGGATTTTTATCCCAAAGATTTTTAGGTTCTG
>JACVJA010000244.1 GCA_015661035.1 Candidatus Calidifonticultor daggyaiensis
ATCCTGGAATAATTACTTTATCCTTTGTATTTATAACATCTTTTTTATCTTTTGGACTAAAGTCTATAATTTCTTTTAATAAAGTTTCAAAAGGTTCTTTATATGGTTGTATTATATTTAATAATGACCCTAATTTTACATGGTTTCTTGCTATTATAACTGGACCATTATAACTTTCCTCATAATCACTAATTATACCTAAAAACTTGTAATTTTGTATGTAGCCAGCATTATCGTTTTCAGTTAAAGTCAAGTCCTTACTTTTTAATTTAAACATAAAACCTTCTGTAAAAGTTCTATGAGATGTTTTTTCAAGCTCTTTATATAATTTATTTTTTTCTTCTTCAGAAAATTTATTTTCTTTAACTAAATCTAATGCTCTTCTATATGCCCAAGTAGTTGTTGCTACATAGTTTTCCGTCTTCATCCTACCTTCTATTTTTATACTTGAAATTCCTGTTTTTGCAATTAAATCTATTTTTTTTATTAGACATAAATCACGAGAATTTAAAATAAATGTGCCTTTTTTATCTTGTAAAATTGGCAAAAAAAGGTTTGGCCTTTTTTCCTCAATCAAATAATATTTCCACCTGCAAGAATGAGCGCAACTACCTTTATTTGCATCTCTACCTGTAAGATACTTTGACAATAAGCATCTTCCTGAGTAAGAAATACAAAGAGCACCGTGTACAAAAATTTCTATTTCTGCTTTAACTCTTTTGCATATACTTTTAATTTCGTTAAAACTTAATTCTCTTGCAAGGTTTATCCGTTTTATTCCTTGACTAGCCCAAAAATTTACAGCGAGATAATTAGAAGTACTTAACTGAGTACTCAAATGAATTTTTGAATTTTTAAAATTTTCTTTTACTAAATTTATAATGCCTGGATCTGAAATAATAATCGCATCAAAATTTATTTTAGATAAAGCTTTAATGTATTTTTTTAACAAAATTATTTCACATTGACTAATAAGAGCGTTGAGTGTAAAAAATAATTTTTTATTAGCGCTATGAACAATTTTTTCTGCTTCATTTAATTCATCTAGGTTAAAATTTTCACCATAAGATCTTAAATTAAATTTTTGACCACCAATATAAACAGAATCAGCTCCATATGCTATTGCAAATCTTAAAACATTTAAATCTTTAGCTGGAACACTTAATTCCGGAATTATATTGTATTTTTCATTATTTTTATTATTAATCCTAATATTCAAAAAGCTCCTTTATACAGATATTTTGAAAAAGAAATACCATCACCAATATTTAAAATCATTGTTTTAAAAATGTTTTTTTCAGAAATTAACTTTAAAAATTCTTTAATACCATTTACACTATTATAATCATGTTTTGTTACTTCATCTTTAAATATCTTTCCAGAATAAAAAATATTATCTGCTACAACTAACGAATCATTAGCAAGTAAAGGTTTTATTAAATTAAGATATTTAGGATATTCAAATTTTGCAGCATCAATAAATACGAAATCAAATTTAATATTTTCATTTTTATTATGATTTAACAATAATTTATTACTATTTTCTTTATCAGTAATTTGATGTAATCTTTCATATTCCTTTTTATTATAATTTTTTTTTATATTATTATTTTTTCTTAAATTTCCATACTTCATATCATCATTTTTATCATCATAATTAAATTGTGTTAATATTTTTAATGCATTTCCCCAAATAAAAATAATTTTATTTTTTTTATTTTGAATTTGACTATAAAAAACATTATTAATAAATGATTTTGCTTGTATTATTCTTTCTTTATTTAAATCAATACCAATATAAACAAAATTGTTATTTATATTTAAAGCATTGCCCTTATCAATATTTTTGTAATTATTTTTGTTACTTAAAAAACAACCACTAAGAATAAAATAAGTTGAATATCCAATGCCGCATCCAATTTCAAGAACATTTAATGGATTTTTAAGATAAGCTGTAATTTTTAAAAAATAACCAACGTCATCAGAAATTATAGGTATCTTTTTGCATGTAGATTCTTCTTTTAGCTTTTTTAATAACAAGTATTCAATAACATAATTATTTAATTCATTACTTTCACTATTCTTATTATTTTTCTTCTCACTGCTTTTTTGCTTTTTCATGTTCTTCTAAAGTTGTAGAAAACTTATGTTCATGAGTATTTTCATTAATAACTACATAATAGAGATAGTCTACATCTGCGGGGTTAATAGCAGCTTTAATCGATTCAATACCAGGATTGCATATTGGTGTAGGAGGTAATCCTTTATATTTATAAGTATTATATGGTGAATCAGTTTCTAAATCATCATAGGTTACTATACCATCCCATTTATTTAAAGCATATCTAATAGTAGCGTCTATTTGTAATGGCATATCAATTTTTAACCTATTGTATATAACTGCAGAAATGAGTTCCCTTTCTTGTGGTATATATGCTTCTCTTTCAATTAATGAAGCTATTTTTACTATATCATAAATGGAAAGACTATTAATTTTTAGATTATTAAAATCAAGCGTTTGTGTTTCAAATTGAAACTGTGTTAGCATCATTTCAATTATATTTTTTGCAGTATAATCTACAGTTATCTCATATGTTTTAGGAAACAAAAACCCTTCTAAGGTAACTGTTACACCATTTAAAAATCCATAAACATTTATATACTTATTAACATCTAAAGCATTATTGATTTCAAATTCTTCTATAAAGGGTATTTCCATTAATATTCTTTCCTTTATTTGTGCTACTGTAAAACCTTCTGGAATTACTAATTTATAAACAGCAATGTTTGGTTGTGCAGTAATTATATTTAAAACATCTTCATAATTTGAACCTGTTAATAATTTAAATTTACCTGGCAAAAGATTTTTTTCTTTTCCTTTTTGCTGTACAAATAATTTGAAAAGTAAAGCATTATCTATAATTCCTTTTTCCTCTAATAGTTGAGCAATTTGATTAAGATTTGAACCTTCTTTAATTTCAACTTCAACTTCAATTCCTTTTTGTATTGATACAACAGTTTTTTCAGTTTCAGGCAAAAAATTGCATGACAGGAGCCCTATTTGGATAAAAACAACTGCAAGTATTAATAATAAAATTATAAAAACTATTTTTAATTTATTTTCTTTGTTTTTTAACACAGCTTTTTATAAACTAATTAACTTATTGATTAATTTTAAACTTTTTTGCCTATCTTTAAGCTCTCTATATAGCTATTTAAAATTAAGGATGCAGCAACTTTATCTTTAATACCTTTATCTTTAATTAATTTGTTTTTGCTAATAATATTTAATGAAATTTTGGATGTAAATCTTTCATCAAAATAAACAACTGGTATATTTATATCATTTAAATTATCTCTAACAAAATTTTCAATAAACTCTACTTGAACACCTTTTTGGTTTTTTAAATTATATGGCATACCTACAACTATTTTTTCTACATTATACTTTTTAATAATTTCTAAGATTTCATCTTTAAAATTTAGGCTGTTTTGTAACGTAACTAAAGGATAAGAAATTTTTTTTTGTTCATCTGTTATTGCAACACCAATTCTTCTTAAGCCTATATCTAAACCTAATATTCTCATTTAACTTATGTTTTTAAATTTAAATTATTCAAAATAATATTATAAACAATATCTAAAATATTAATATTATTATTA
>JACVJA010000245.1 GCA_015661035.1 Candidatus Calidifonticultor daggyaiensis
AAAAACCATCTCACCGCCAGAGCTTTTGTATGGCTTGCCCTCTTCGTTCGGAAATTCAAAGTCGACAAACCATCTTTTGAAAATTGCCTGACCGATTGCTTCAAGGGTTTTGTTCATTTTTTGGTTGAGTTCGATTTTATCATCAAAACTTGAAAGAACAGAGGCGATGGCGCGTTGCTCGGGGAGATTTTTTGGTAAGGCGATCGGTAGCTTTTTTAAATCTTTTAAGACAATTCTTGGAAGTGCGGAGCCCGAAGAAAAGTTAAAAATTATATTATTTTTAGTTCTTTTATCCTTTAAAAAATAAGCTAAATAGAAAGAATCTATTATATTTTTATTAGGTTTAATTATTGAAATTGAAGAAAGCAAAGCTATTTTTTCTCCTTTAGAAACATAAACTATCCCCATTGTACCATCTTTAGATAACAAAACATCTTCTTTCTCAGGAACGCAGCCAGACTTTATCAATTCATTAAATTGCTCTTCAGATATTTTTTTACAAGAAGATATATTAAATCCATATTCGCTAAAGTCTTTAACTGTTGCAATCAAAAATTCACCATGGCGATTTTCTTTTGGTGAAAAATGTGAGCCATCAGTTATCAGGTTACAAACTTCCCCCAACTCCTTAACCTCCCACTCCTCCGGGATTTCGCCGATTTCGGTTTGTTTGAAGTTAGGTTTTTTAAATTTCATATTAATGCACTTATTAGTTTGGAAACTTTTTCAAAGAATGAAGCAATACCAGAAATGGTGGCGAGTGGTTTTAATTTTTCCCACGCCTTCTGAACAATATTTTTATCTGGATTTGGTTTTGTAATCTGTGATTTTATAGTCTCTATTTCGCCAATATAATTAAGTTTATCTTTATCACTTAATGAATCTATTTTTTGTATGGAAGCTGAAAGTAAATCTAAATTTTTATATAAGTCTATGTATTGACTATTAATAATAACCATATTGGAATTACCCATAACAATAGTTGTCATACCTTGAACATTATTTACATTTATACCAGAAATAGATTTGTCTAATTTTTGGAATTTTGAAGTACCTTCAACATAATTTATTGCTTTGTCAGAAGCTTTATAGTAAATCTTTTTGGATGGAAATATATTTTGCCCTTTTGTAACTTGATAAGTTTCTTCTTCCTTGACTATAAATCCAGTCTGAACGAGATACTCTAGATTTCCAATTATTTCTTTGCTTTCAAGTCCATATTCTTTTAATTTTTGCTTTACTTCACTTATTTTTAATTTTAATTTTTTAGGACTGGACGCTTTTTTATAAATATCGTAAAAGAATCTGACTATTATTTCGCGTATCTCATCATTGCTTCTATACATTTTCTCTTTTTTCTTTTGTGCCATCCTCTACACCCTCCATCCCAACATCTCCAAATTCTTTTTTATTTCTTCATCAAGTTTTTTGCTTTCTTCCATTTGTTGTTTAAGCTCTTCTGTTAGCTTTTTCATTTTTTCTTCGAAGATTTCTTCTGGTTCTTCTGTTTCTTCAAAGCCAACATATCGTCCTGGAGTTAGTATGTAATTATGTTTTCTTACATCTTCTATTGTTGCTGATTTACAGAAGCCTGGAATGTCTTTGTATTCAAGCTTGTTTTCTCCTCTCCACGCATGATATGTTTCAGCAATTTTATTTATTTCTTCGTCTGTTAATTCTCTATGTCTTCTATCAACCATTACTCCCATTTTTCTTGCATCAATAAAGAGAATCTTGCCACTTCTATCCTTGAACTTAATATTTTTTTTATCACGAGAAATAAACCATAAACAAGCAGGAATCATTGTATTATAAAACAACTGAGAAGGCAAAGCAACAATGCAATCTACTAAGTCAGCTTCAACAATATTTTTCCTTATTTCTCCTTCGTTTGAAGTCATGGAGCTTAAAGAACCATTTGCTAAAACAAAGCCAGCTATTCCTGTTGGTGCTAAATGATGAATGAAATGCTGAACCCAGGCAAAGTTTGCATTGTTTTTCGGAGGAATACCATATTTCCAGCGCACATCTTTTTGTAAAAGCTCGCCGCCCCAGTCTGAATCATTAAATGGCGGATTAGCGAGAATAAAATCAGCTTTTAAATCTTTAAATTGGTCATCATGAAAAGAATCGCCCCATTTAATATTTGCGTCTATTCTTCTTATTGCAAGATTCATTTTACATAAGCGCCAGGTTGTTTGATTGCTTTCTTGACCATAAATAGAAATATCTCCTATTGTTCCACCGTGAGCTTCAACAAATTTTTCACTTTGAACAAACATTCCACCAGAACCACAGCAAGGGTCAAATATTCTTCCTCTATAGGGTTCCAGCATTTCAACAAGAAGTTTCACAATACTTTTTGGAGTATAAAATTGACCACCTTTTTTGCCTTCAGCATCTGCGAATTGACCTAAGAAATATTCATATACTCTACCGAGAATATCCTTACTCTGATTTTCTTTATCACCAAGTCCTATAGTACTTATTAAATCTATTAATTCACCCAATCGTTGTTTATTTAATGCAGGTCTTGCATAAATTTTTGGAAGGACTCCTCTTAATGATTGATTTTCTTTTTCAATTATATCCAATGCATTATCAATGATTTCACCTATTTCTGGTTTTTTTGCGTTAGCCCGTAAATAGTCCCATCTTGCTTCTTTTGGAACCCAGAAAATTCTTCTTGCGATGTATTCATCTCGATCTTCAGGATCGGAGAGAGGGTCCTTCTTTACCTCTTCATAAACTTCAATAAATGAATCGGAGATATACTTAAGAAAAATCAATCCAAGAACAACATGTTTATATTCAGCAGCATCCATATTTGAGCGTAATTTATCAGCAGCTAACCATAGAGTTTTTTCAAATCCAAGGTTGCCGCCATTGTTATTTTTGCTGAAATTTTTTTTCTCTTTCCCCATAGTGAATTTAAACTCGATTTTATATATGTGAATTTGCAAAAAAATAAATTCTTTCGAAAGTTCTTAATTATATGAAATTTTTTTTAATGAATGTTCATTTATGATAGAGCTCGAAAGGAGATGTTTATTTGTATAAAACCCCACTTGTAGAGAGGTCAGGAGTGTTATAAAAAAGGCTCCGTTAATCCGGGGCTTAATACTTTAAGCGTTATCCGTTTCGTTGCCTGCTTACAAACGATGTAAGGTTATGCTCACGGAAGCACCTTACACAGTTAATCTAAAATATCATTTTATTTTTTCTTTATCCCTGCCATAAATTTCTTCTGATTTATATTCTCTATATTCTGTTTGTTCAATTGCATTAATGGTCTTGTTGGAATTCTTAATGAGCTCATAGTGTCTCTGTTGGTTCTTTAAAATCTTTAATTGAAATCTTCTTTCTTATAAAAGTTTTTAGCGAGCTTGTATGTATCATTCCAACATTATTATATATCGCAGTATAAGAAAGATTTGTACTTACCTATGCATAATCTTCACCATAACTGCTTTCAACACTTTTATTAAGCTGTCCTGTTCTCTGAATTATCTTCCCCAACCAATAGCTTTTTTTTCTCTTTGCTTGATTGTCTGATGCAGTAATCTCTGCAAGGGTTTTCCAAATTGTCTGTTGTCGAGCGTAGCCGAGGTGACCTGATTTTTTTTGAAATACCACTGG
>JACVJA010000246.1 GCA_015661035.1 Candidatus Calidifonticultor daggyaiensis
CCTTAGAACCATATGTTGCAACTTTTGAAGATGGTTATAGAAATGCAGTAATATGTGATGCAATTCTTGAGTCATCACAAACAGGCAAGAAAGTTGAATGTAGGTATGAGTAAATAATAAATATTAAAAAAAATCTGGAGGGGATAATGAAATTTGGTATTAATACGCTACTTTATGCTGGAACTTTTACGGATCGACATGTAAAAGATTTGTTTGGAAAATTTAAAGAGATTGGATTTGATGGGGTTGAAATTAGTTTAGAAAAAAAAGGTGATATAGATTATAAGGAAACTTTGAAAGAGCTGAAAAAATATGGCTTAGAATGTGCAGCAATTTGTGGACAGTTTGGTATAGATAGGGATTTAAGAGGAGATAAAAAAGAATACATTGAAAACGCGCTTTCATATTTAAGAGATTTAACAGAAGCTGCAGTTGAGCTTGGTTCTGATTTAGTATCAGGTCCAATGTACTCTGCTGTTGGAAGGGCAAACCTTGAAAGCGAAGAAACAAAAAAAATTCATTGGAACATGGTTGTAGAAGGTTTATCAAAAGCTGCAAAATTTGCAGAAAAGTATGGTATAAATTTAGCAATAGAGCCCTTAAACAGGTTTGAAACAGACTTTTTAAATGTTTGTTCTGATGCGATTAAGTTAATTAAAGATGTTGGGGTAAAAAATCTAAAGATTCATTTAGATGCTTTTCATATGAATATAGAAGAAAAAAATTCTGAGTTGGCAATTATTGATGCTGGAGATTTACTTTATATTTTTCATGCTAGTGAGAATGATCGTGGCGCTCCAGGAACTGGTCAAGTTCATTGGAAACCAATTGCTGATGCACTAAGAAAAATAAAATATAATAGGTGGGTTGTAATTGAATCTTTTACACCTGAGAATAAAGTTATAGCTAAAGCTGCCTCGATTTGGAGACAAACAGAACCAAGTGCTATGGTACTGGCTGAAAAAGGATTGAAATTTTTAAAAGGTTTATTAGCTTAGAAAGTAATAAATTAAATATAAATTGATTAAACACTATTTCATTAATTTTAAAATGAATATTTTGAGAGTTTCTTTAAGGGGTTCTAAAAGAAAATTTGGTTATTGTAATGATTAATATTTTTTTTATTTTATTATTTGATAATTTTTTAGACTGGAGAAATTACTGATGGCTGAAATAATTTTAGAAAATGTCATTAAGAGGTTTGGTAGTCTTATTGCTGTAAATAACTTAAGTTTGGAAATAAAAGATAAAGAGTTTGTGGTTTTATTAGGCCCAAGTGGCTGTGGTAAAACAACAACATTAAGAATGATTTCTGGGCTAGAACTTCCAGATGAAGGTAAAATACTTCTAGATGGAAAAGATGTTACTTTCAAGAGGGCATCACAAAGAGATATTGCTTTTGTATTTCAGCTTTATGCGCTTTATCCTCATATGACTGCTTATGGAAATATGGCTTTTCCTCTTAAGACACAAGGCTTTTCTAAGGATAAAATAGATGCTGAGATAAGACGTGCAGCCCAACTTTTAAAAATTGAGCATATTTTAAATAGAAAGCCACGTGAACTATCAGGTGGGGATATGCAAAGAGTGGCGCTAGGAAGAGCTTTAGTTAGAAGACCAAAAGCATTTTTACTTGATGAACCTATTGGTACGCTAGACGCAAAATTTAGAGAGGAGATGAGAACAGAGCTAAAGAGGCTTCATGTTGATATAGGTGCTACAACAGTTTATGTTACACATGATCAAGTTGAAGCTATGTCTATGGGAGATAAAGTGGTTGTGATGAACTTTGGAAATCTACAGCAAATAGGGACTCCAAGTGAAATATACCATCATCCTGCGAATTTATTTGTTGCAAACTTTATTGGCAGTCCTGGAATGAACTTTATAGACTGCATGCCTGTCAAGGATGAAAGAGGAGAAATTTTTTTAAACATAACTTCTGTAAATAAAAAAATTAAAGTTTCTGAGAAAATTGCTAAATTGATATTAAAGAAAGAAATGATTGATAAAGAGCTAATTTTAGGTATTAGGCCTGAAGATGTAAGTATTGAGTTTAAAGAATGCGAAAACTACATAGATACTGAAGTGTTTTTAATTGAGACATTAGGCTCTTTCAATATTATTGATGTTAAAATTGGTCAAACAACAGTTAGAATAAGGACATTGCCTATAGTCTCTCCAAATATCGGCCAGCCTTGTTGTATTGGTTTTGATATGAACGCTGTAACATTATTTGATAAAAAAACTGAAAATTCAATAATGAATTAAATTAATAATACTAAATTTTAAATATTTTATTTTTTGAATTATTTTATTTATTAAAATTGTAATATTTATAGTGTTAGGGGAAGAAATTTATGGCTGAAGTTAAATTAGTTGGGATTACAAAAAAATTTGGTGATATTACTGCAGTAAACGACTTAAATATTGAAGTTAAAGATAAAGAGTTTTTTGTTTTATTAGGCCCTACAGGAGCAGGAAAGACTACTACTTTACGACTTATTGCAGGCTTGGAAAAACCAGATAAAGGTGAAATTTATCTTGGAAATGATATGGTAAATAAGTGGGTGCCAGCTGTTAGGGATGTTGCCTTTGTTTTTCAATACTACACGCTTTACCCACATTATACAGTAAGGCAAAATTTGGAATTTCCTTTAAAATCAAGCTTGAGAAGAGTATCAAAAGAACAAATGGATGACATTATAAAAGAAGTTTCAAAAGTTTTGCATATTGAACATTTATTAGATAGACAAACAGTAAATCTTTCAGGCGGGGAAATGCAGAGAGTTGCAATAGGTAGGGCTATAGTTAGGAGACCTAAAGTATTTTTAATGGATGAGCCTTTGTCTAACTTGGATGCTAAATTAAGGGAAGAAATGAGGGCTGAGCTTGCAAGGCTGCACCTTGATATAGGGTCAACATTTTTTTATGTTACTCATGACCAAGTAGAAGCAATGACAATGGGTGATAGAATTGGGGTACTTAATGAAGGTAAACTTCTACAGGTTGGCACACCTGAGCAGGTTTATAATAAACCAGATAATATTTTTGTAGCAAAATTTGTTGGAAGTCCAGTTATAAATTTACTAGAATCAGAAATTATAAACGACAAGCTTGTGATTGGACGAAAAGGTCAGACAATGGAGTGTAATTTAACTGATTTGCAGTGCAGAATGATAGGTAAAGCGAGCTCAAGAAAAGTTATTTTAGGAATAAGACCTGAGGATATTTTAATTACAAAAGAAAGGCAAGAAAAAAATTCTTTTAAGTGCAGTGTTTATTTTAAGCAAAGTATGGGTGTTGAAGATATTTTAAATTTAAAATTTACAGATGAGTTGATATTTAGAGCTATTGCACCAACAAGAATGTTAGTAAATGTTGGCGATATTGTTCATGCTAATTTTTTAATGGACAGAGCTCATATATTTGATGCTAATACAGAGGAAAGGTTGGAACTAAAAAGTTAAAACATAAGTTTGTCTTTGATAATTTTTATTTTAAGTAACTTTAAATTATAAAAGTTTGAGGTGATTAATGTCTGATTTTAAAGTAGATTTAAGAAAAAAAGTAGAAAAATTATTAGAAAATAACGACGGTATTTTAAATTTAAAACCCGCTTGGGTTGCAAGAGATT
>JACVJA010000247.1 GCA_015661035.1 Candidatus Calidifonticultor daggyaiensis
TGCCCCTATTCCAAATTCTTTTAATGCATTTTTTAATAGTATTTCTGCTTTACCTAACATATTTTTATCTCTTGAGAGTAGATTGAATTGGAATTTTGTGTTTTCAACTGTAAGAAATTTTATTGGCTTAGGATTTTGCCAGTCCGCAGGTGGCTCATTCTTCGAGTAATAATTAGGGTAGTGTGTGTTCATTATATCAATTTTTAAATTTACATCGTTTACTGGATATGCATCCATAAAAATGACCTTACCTACCTTCTTTTGAGTTCCAAAAATGTCTATTAGGTTCTCAAAACTTATATCGTCAATTGACAAATTTATATTTTCACCATTTTCCAGGGCTTTGGAAATATTCTTAATAGCAACTGTAAAATCCTCTTCACCTTCTTTGGATTTGAAATTTTTTCTGTATTTATCTGCAAGTGTTAATACAGCATAATGTTTTGTAACACCTTTAACAGCACTGCCCGGAATATAAGGAATCCCATAGATATGATGAAGCGTCATAGAAGTCTCCTGTGGATGCGTTGCACCAAGGCCTATTACAAGACGCCAAGGGCACAGGCTTTGAAAATTCTTAATTTTGAACCCAGAATTTTCTAAACAACCTAAAAGATTATCATTTCTTTTTTCTATAAAATCAAATAATTTTAGACTACTTTTTAAATTTTCGAATTCTTTTGTAACAAGTTGGAGATATTTGTCTTTATTTTCATTTACTTCATTTTTAACCAGGCTTTCAGGAATGAATTTACTGAAAAGAAGGCTTATATTTTTTTCAAATTTATTTTTACATTCATACCACCAATCCTTTTTATCTTCCTTATTTTTTCTTTTATTTAATTCCCATCTTCCTAACTTTTGTATTTCGTTAAATAAAATTTCATTAGTATCCTTAGAATTATGGAATTTATAATTAATTTTAGGCGTCTCTTGTTTTATTTTCATTATTAGCCTTCCTCCTCTGTTTCAATCATCCCTTCTCCAAATTTTTTAAGCCAGTTAAGAAAGGCAAGGATTTCTTCTGTGACATACATATATTCTTTTGATGGCAAATTTATAATCCATTCTATAAGTTCACAACTATTAGGGGGAATCTGGGTTCTTATTGTAGAATCACTTCTTAGGTAATCTGTAATTTGTTTGTAAATTAAGTCGAATGCATTTTTAGGATTTGCTTTTTCCCCAGGAATAATATCATTATTATCTTTTTTCTTTAATTTTTGTTTTTTAGAAACTATGAAAGCAATTGTCTGTCCAAGGCCATTTGAAAGAATCATTGAAGGTAATTTTTTAACATAAGATTTATATTTATCGTCCTCATACCATTCGTTATTTATCTGATTTTTTGTAATTATTTTTTTCCCTTCCTCTGCACATCTATACGCAAACACTGCCCTACCTCTTTCAAGTTTTGTTATAAGAGTTTCATTTTCTTTAGACATTTTGTGCCTCCTTTATACTAAAAAAATTCAATCTTACAAAACCTTTTCCAATGGTCTGATTTCCACCTATCTGAATTACTTCTGGAAGGCCTTTTTCAAAAAACTCAGTCACATTTTTTACTTCTTCTTCCGGATTTTTCGCTTTAAATATTCCTTTTTGTTCATCCTTTTCAACCCTTGGTTGGGTAAATAATGCAAGAGAATATAAAATGGTATCTTGCGGCAGATATTCTTCGGTCCATAAAGCTCCTGTAGCAACTGTTCCTGTTGTGTTATCGATTTTTGTTCTTGTAATTACTTCAGTTGAGTACTTTATAAATTGCTTGAAATCTTCATCGGTTAAAATAACAAGGTCCTTTTTCATTTTTTCTTTCCAGAAGTTGTAAGTTTGTCCATCTGGAAAAACTTTGTTAGCAAAGTATTTGGCTATTTTTAAAGTAGTTTCTTCTTCTTTTATCTTAAAAGTAAACTCTTCAAGGACAACATTAGAAGAGATTGAAAGATTAGTTTGCTTCGGTAGTGTGTTTTTAAGCTTATAAAAATCGCAAAAGTTAAAATCCTCTATCCCAGCAAGCTCAAGGTCCTTTTTAAACCTTTCTAAAACCATCGGGCAGGTTATCCAAGCAAAAATCCCCTTTAATGATTTAACAGGGAAAAGTAAAATTCTTGCATCAGTGAGAGTAAGTGCTCCAGAATGGGCTTCTTCATCCTCAGGACCAAATATTAAAAAAATCGCCTCGTCAAATTTGAGTAATTTATTACCATTTTTATCTGTCTTTTCTATTTCCTCCCCTTTTTCATTTTTAACCTTCCATATGTCTTCAATCGTAGGAAAAATATTCTTTAACTCTTTCGTTTTTTGTGAGGAAATCAGAAAACTTTTTTTATTATCAGATACTCTGTAAGATTCAAATGCTTCTCTTACGCAGCCTTTAAGCCCTGAACTTTCAATTTTAGGAAAGTCTGTATATCTTTCTCTCTGGATTGGTAAATCAACAATTCCAATCTCACTGCCACTTCCAGCATGCACAGGTGTTTCTGCTATGAGAAACATTATTCTTTTTTCTTTGAACATAGCTAAACCCCCTTTCTAATTTTGTAAACTTTATATTTGTCTTTATTTATTATACTTTCTCCCTTTCTCCTAAATAATTCAACGTATTCGCTTTCAGCATTATGAACTTCACTACCTACTGCAATAATAACTATATAAACCTCTATCTCCTTAACACCATATCTTGTTTCATAGGGCTCCGACCTATACAAAATCCTGACTTGAAGATTATCCTCTTTATGTTTAAATGTTTTAAACCCTTTGGGTAAATTTATGTCTATTAAATAATGATTAAGGTCCTGATCTCGAGGATTTGATTTTAACCTTCTTTTGAGTTCAAGGAATGATTTTTTAATAATCGCTTTTTTATCAGGATATTTTTCTATATAATTCTGCACCTCATTAGAAATCCTGAAAATCTCAAACCCTGCCTTGTATCTTTCCCAAAGAATTATTCCTAAGGAATTTAAAGAGTATAAATTGTCTGCAAATTCAAGAAGTGCCATTATTTCATCATTTTTCTCTATTTTTTCATCAATTTCTTTTATTTCATCCTTTTCCAAACCCCTGAAAAATTCTTCATTCTCTTCAAAAATCTTCCAGTTAACATCAATAGGAATATATGGGATCTTTATCAGGGCCTCTGTTTCCTCAAAAATATAATAAATTGGGCATTTGTTTATTTGGGCAAGAATTGTAAGGTAAGGAATCGTGGCTTTGTATCCACCGGTTATATTAATAACCACATTATCCCAATACCCATTGGCAATACCATAGATTTTGTTTACCAAATTTGCCATACCTTCGTTGAACTCTTTTCTATCCAAAATTTGAAGCCCCTTAATGTCTTCAATTTTTATCTCTAAATTTTTTAAATTTTCTATAGAGTGCATAATTTCTCTAATTATCTCTCCAGCAAGTTTGCTTAAAATAGTGTCCGAATGTAAAAGATATATTTCAATCTCATCCCTTAATTCTTGGTTTAATTTAATAAGACTTTTTATTTCTGCTGAGAGATTTTCTTTATCTAGTTGTTTACTGGTCCAATTTTGTATAGTATTTTTCAACCTTTGAATTCTTTCCCTTTCATGTTCCCATTCTAAACATTTTTTTTCTTTTAAAGTATCAAAAT
>JACVJA010000248.1 GCA_015661035.1 Candidatus Calidifonticultor daggyaiensis
TGCTTCAAAATAATTTTTAAATCAACTATAGACTAGTAAATGGAGACTTATATTAAAAGTAATAAATTTTAGGCTTTCAAATGTCAATGTAACTAATTGCTTCACTTAAAATCTAAGTACAATATCAACGTTGCTATATATAAAAAATCCAAATGAAATTATTTAAATTATAAGGCAATAATGCTTAATTTTAAAGAGAAAATAAAATCTTGTTAACATTCTACTTTTTGTGATATAAATCCCACTACATACCTTTCAAACTCTTTCTTTCTCTCTTGCCAATATTTATCCCATTCTTCATTTAGCTTTAAAAGTCTAAGCTTTATAAGAGGATTGGCTTTACCCTTATACCAGCTCATCCCTCTTTTTTTAAATCTTTTTGCACCTGTAATATCAACAGTCTTTTCAATGGGCCCAGATCCGGAACAGTCTACCTTAGGGATATTTGCTATCCAATCAAGATTTGAGTGTATATATTTAACTTCTGAGACTAACCTTTCTTTTTTATCTAATTTATTTTGGCTGCATCCATGCAGAGATTTACAATATTTTGATATATTAACTCTCTTACTAAAGCTTGCTTAAAACTCTACATTTCATCTATTATCCAGAAAACTATAGTTTATGCCTGTTCTATCCAACGGAACAAATAAAACTTCAGGGGCTTTATTGTTTGTTAAGCCAGAAAATTTGCCAGGATCAAATACTTTAGCGCACCTTACTTCTTCAAAGCCCTCTATCTGTTTACCTTCCTTTATTGCCATCTTTAAATACTGTTATGGCCTATTTTAAGACCTGCAAACTTATTAAGCAAAGCTCAAAGACTTCTCATAGCTAACCTTAGGCTGCAGCCTAAAGACTTCTTTTTTTTACACCTAAAGCTTCATGCCTAAAAGAGGCAAGACCAATTACATCATCAAAGGGATAAGTACTTGCCCGGCATTTTTTACATTACATGCGCGATCTTTTAATTTCTATCTCTCCTAAAAGAGTCTTTATTTTCCTTTAGTCGGAACCATTCTTAACCAAGGGATATCCGCACTTTTGACATTTGATAGATTTGCTTGTAGCTTCTTTCTAAATTTGTAAAAGTGTTTATTCTAAAACATCTAGAAAAATATTTTCTCTTATCTTTAGCATTTCTTCCTTAATAAAGTGGATATCAGTCTGATTTAGTAATATACTTACATCGAAGGATAAATTAATTTCCTTCATGGCTCACCTTTTACTGTGTTGTTTTTTAAGATATAACCAATACAGTATCAGGTGAGTCTTTACTAATCAATCACAAAATTTAAGATGCTTCCTAAAACCTTTAATATAATAAGACAAAAAGCTTTTAAAAATCTCTGCTTTTACCAAAAAACCAGTTTTTATTAAGGCAGATTTAGTTTGCCATGATTGGTGATTGCTTCTGATAATTTCGAACAGAGCTTAAATTTTTTAGATTTTTTAAATGTGCTCTATATATACTCGAGGCAATACAGCAATTTTTTTATGCCTACTCAAAAGCTTTTATCAAAGTTGAGAAAAGAAAATAGCTTTTCCAAAAAAATAATAAAGTAAAAACTCTATACTGGAGAGTTTCAGATTACAATGATATTTATTCTGAAAAAAGAAAATTAAAACTCACTTATGATAAATTAAATCTTGTAGTTCTTAAAATAAAAATATTAGCTCTTTAAGACAGACCACTTAAATTATACGTATTAAAGAAGAAGGTTAGAAAGGATTTTGTATTAGATTATATTCCTTATGGGTATATTTACACTTAATATTTAATTCTATTTCATATACGGTTTTAGATGAAGTAACAAATATACTTTCATTTAGATTTTTTACGGTAATAAGAATTATTTATAGTCTCAAAGAGTTTGAAATGTTAAAAGACTAAGCAAATTTTATAAATCTTCCATTTGGAACAACTATTATTTTCAAATTATTATTATATTTAAGTTCATTATCTATAAAAGCCTGAATATTATCAATTTTTTCAAAGCCAAAGTCCCAATTGCAATGAAAGCTTTTATCAGTATATTGATATATTTGAACATCATTTAATACCTTTGCCATTGCTACTGCTTTATGACCACCTAATACAAAACCTTTTTTTAACCTTTCATATAAATAATTAAAGTCCCTAACATATTTCATCCATTCCTCAAAAACATCCTCACCAAAGCCTTCTTGACATTCTGCAACTAGTATAATTTTGCCACCCTTTTTTACCACATTTTTTACACTTTCTATAGCTTTTTGAGCTTGGTATAAATTTAAATCTTTTGGATAACCTCCAGCTGAAGTAATAACAATATCAGCTTTTTGATTAACACTAATTTCATAAATTTCATCATATAATTTTATACCCTCTAAATAAGCTTCATTATTTTTCCCAGAAACAGCTGCAATTATTTTTTTATTATCATCTAGTATTACATTAAAAATAAAATCAATTCCTACCATTTGCCCTACTTGCTCAATATCATCTCTTACAGGATTATTATAAAATCTTGCTGCCTCTGCACCATCTTTTAGCATCATAGAATGATTTGCGCTAACACTTTTCTTTGAGCACACCCCAGGCATCACTGCTTTTGCTCCGCCAGAATATCCTGCAAAATAATGATATTCAATATTTCCAGTAGCTATTTTTAAATCGCAATCTAAAACTTTTTTAAAAACCTCAATTGGCGTTGAATTTTTAGTTTGTCCAATATATTTACAATTATTAATGTCAAAATCAATTAGGTTACAATCTTTAGCTGCATAATCGCCTGCAAGTTTTACCATTTCTTCAGGGGTATGTTTTCTATGTATGCCAAGCCCAAATATAATATCAATATTTTTTACTTTTGCTTTTTTAAGTTTTTTAATTATAAAAGGTAAAAACTTATAAGATGGGCAAGGCCTTGTAATATCTGAAACCAAAATACATACATTTGACTTTGTTTTCGCTAAATCAATAAGGTCAGGACTTTTAATTGGCCTATTTAAAGCATCTTCTATAATTTTATCTTCGTTAATAATTGCATCTTCTTTAATTTTTTCACCTAAACTAATTACTTCAGATTCATTCAATTTTTCTAATCCTTGGCTTTTTATTGGTTTTTTATACTTTTTGGTTGAGCTAATATTATCTGTACTACTGATGACATTTGTGCTAAAACCATTTGTGCAAAAAGATTTTTTATCAGCATCTTTTATGCTTAAATTTAAAATATCACTAATGTCGGTTTTTTCTTTTTGCATGCCAGATTTGTAAATTAAAGGAACTATATTTTTTTCAGGTATATTTAATGCTATTGACTTTTTGCCATAAGGTATTTTAAACTCCATTTAAATCTTCCCCTACTCTTGTAATTTATACTTTTATCTTATAACCTTAGCATTATAAACATTATTAATTTATATTAAAGTAACAAACATTTAAATTAAGATATATAAAATCAATATCAATATCTATACTTATCTAATTTAAATCAAAGATTAGTTGAATTAAACCGAATAATAATCACTCATAATATAAATCTATTATTGTTTATTTCTGAAACAAACAACTTCGAAGTTGTTATATTATACTATTTCTAAATCACGTATAGAATATTTTATATAAAACAATTTGA
>JACVJA010000249.1 GCA_015661035.1 Candidatus Calidifonticultor daggyaiensis
TTTACATAACTTTGAATATCATCTAATTCAAACACCATATTATTAAAAAAAGAAGAATTATGAGATACTAATTGCGCTAGTTTAAAAACATAATAGGCTAAATTGTTTTCCTTTTCAAAAGTAAGTTTTGGGTTTTTTCTTTTTCTTTTTAAAAAAGAAATTACTTCAGATTGAAATTGTTTTTTAAAATCTAAAGTTGAACCAATCTCATTGTTTTTTAAATAATTTAAACTTAAAATGTTCATATTTTTATCCTCCTTTAAATTTAATTATTTTTATTTATAAAATTTTCATATGCCTGATCAATTGCTTTTACTACTTTTTCAATTTTTTCTAATACTGCATTATATTCCTCTTGAATTGATTTTCTTTTTTCTAGAGTTTTAGAGTCTAAGTAATCAAATTTCTTGCCAAGTTTTAATATTGAGGGTGGAAGTCCTATAACAAAAATTTTATCACTTAATCCTAATAAATATATTTTTTCAACAATTTCAAAATCTCCTCTTAGTTTTTGCTTATCAATCTTTTCAAACCCATCCAATTTTATATTGTAAGTTTTTTCCTTAATTGAATAAAGAGATGGAATTCGAAATATATATATATATTTATCTTTAAGTGATTTATATAAATAGTTTTTAAATATTACAGAGATATCATAGTCTTCAATATCTCCAAATATCGGCCACCGATGTGATTCAGACAAAAATGTAGATTCTGATTCGTTTTTCCGAGTATTATTAATTTTCCAAGCTGCTAAAAGAGAAAACGGTTGATTGTTATAATTTTTCATCTTCTCTTTCATTTCTTTTCTCTTTTCTATTAAATACATTATTTCTTTTTCGGTTAATAATTCTTTGAGTCTTATTTCGGAATAGTATTTTTTAAAAACTTCTTTCTCAACACTTCTAATTTTCATACCATAAAATAATATATATTTATACAGTCTTTTTATGACATAAAATAACGCATTTTGACATAATTTAAAAATTATTTTTAACATTTTCTTGTCCGCAAATATTATTGAGGGGAGAGAACGATATTCTATTGTGCCAAAATTATAATTAAATCTAAAAGTCCTTCTTGCATAATAATTCGTTTCTTTCCTTGCTTGTCCTGATAATCTCATAAACATACCAATTTTATTATCAATTAAGCATATTGTAGTATAGTATATTTCTTGAAAAACACTAATTTCAAAACTAGTTTTCCATTTTTTTGTTGGCTTAAAATAATCAACCTCAGCATTAAATGTTGCAATGAGAAAATTTAATCTAGGACAACTTAAATGAATATGACTTCCAATAGAATAATCATTTCCGTTCAATATCAAATCAAAATTGGGGAAACTGTTTCTAAATTCTTTTAATAAATTGCTAAAATTTTTTATAATTTTGTTTATATCGTTTGAATAATCTGTCCTAAATTCCATCACTTCCCTTGAACCATCCAACCCAATTGGGTTGGATAGTGAACTAGAAAATAATTTATTAACTTGGGATGAATAAATATAATAATCATATTTTTTCATATCATTTTCAAAAACCAGTATAAAGTTTTTATGTCGAATTGGTTTAATTACTTCTTTAAAAACTTTATCATATAGCTCGAATTCGACATCAGTTCCAATAGTAATATCGTCCAAAGTAAATTCAATTTTTTTAATATGTTGTTTTAATATGCTATAAATATTATTAATAACAATTTTGAAATCATCTTTATTTTTTAAAATATTAATGAAATTAGTATATAAGAATAATATATTGTGAGACTTATAATATACTGCAACAATTAAATCTTTTATTTTTATATATATTATAGGTTGTCTTAATTCTTTTTCATATTTTTTTAAACTTTCATATAAACTTTTATATTTTGTTTTTAATTTTTGTTTGATCAAAAAATAAAATTTATTAAGTTTTATTTTAGAAATTACTTCATCGTTTTGATTCTGAAATTTTTCTAAACTATTTTGGTTAATTAAATGCTTTACATCTGTAATTATATTGACACTTTCTATATCCTTGTCATTTTCTTGAATATATAAATATTTTTTTATTTTTTTTATTTCCTGAGAATTGAAGATTTCTAAATTTAAATAATAATCTTTGAAACGGGAAGAAAATTTTAAATTTACAATTAAAGAATTAATCATTAATTCTTTGAAAACAGGATATTCAACTGCTTCTCCTTCTCTATCATCATAGAGAATAGAATCAAATTGATTCTCAAATATATTTTTTATATAATTAATAATTTCCAAATTATTCATATTATTTCCCTCCTTTATTTAAATTATTTATAAATTTTTCATAAGCATCGCTAATTGCTTCTATTATTTTTTCTGTTTTTTCTTGAAGGGTTTTGTTTTCAGAATATTCATATTCGTCTTTGTCATAATAAAGAAGTCTTATTTCATATGGAAGACCTATAAAATATATTCCCTTTTTATGTAAATGATTTAATCTATTTAAAACTTTAAATTCTTGTTTTGCATCTTTTTCAGGTATACTTTCATAATTATCAAATTTTAGATTATAAAATTTATTTTTAAAATTTTCTCTTTTGTCAGAAATACCAAAAAAATATATTTTTTTCCCTTTTAATTTATCAGTTAAAAGTTTTTTTAATAAGGACGGGAAAAAATCTCCTTCATTAAACATTGGAAATGAGTGTGTAAGGGAAGGATCAATTTCATTTGTTTCAATTCTCCAGGCAGCTAGTAAAGAATACATTGATTTATTTTTTAATTGATTTCTTAACTCTTTTCTTTTTTTTATTAAATACAAAATTTCATCATTTTTTAATAAATCTTTCAATTTCATTAAATAGTTTAAATCAATATTTTGACTTGTAAGTATTTCAATATTTGATATATGTAAATTTAAAACTTTTAAAAATATCTTTTTACACAATTTTAAAATTATTTTAAGTAATTTTTTATCTGCAAAAATTATTGAGGGCAAACTTCTATATTCTATAGTTCCGAAATCAGAATTTATTCTGTATGAATTTCTTTCATAATATTGTGAATTTTTTCTTGCCATTCCCGAAAGATTTAAGAACATTCCGATTTTCGAATCAATTATTTTTATAAAATGCCAATATACTTTTTTTAATAAATCTACTACAAATACATTTTCCCATTGATAAAAACTATTATTTTTATATGAAAAATATATTTTCGGATTAATGGAACTAATTAAATAATTAAATTTGGGCGAACTTATATGAATATGTGCTCCAATTGCAAACTTGTCTCCTTTTAGAGACAAGTCGAAGTTTGTGTTTCTAAAATTCATAAGCAATTTTTTAAAATTGCTTATGAATTTATTTAAATTGTTTGAACAATTTGGTCTTAATTCTACAACTTCACGAGATCCGTCAATTCCGATCTCGTTTTTTAAAAAGAAATCAAAAATTCTTGACGAACTGTCCCAATTTAAATTTGTTTTTGAAATATTTTTTAAGAAAGCCATTTCATTATCGTAAGGTTGTATAATTTTTTCGAAAAATTTATCAAATAATTCAAATTCGACATCACTTCCAACAGTGATGTCTTTTATAGAGAATTTCATTTTTTTTATATATGGTTTTAAGATTTTAAAAATATAATCATAAATTA
>JACVJA010000250.1 GCA_015661035.1 Candidatus Calidifonticultor daggyaiensis
CTGGGATGGAAAAAATTCATACAAACAAGGAATATGCAAAATTAAGTGAATTAAAAAATGTAGTTTGTTTAATTTTAGAGCTTTGTACGGTTAAAGTATAAGCTAAAATTTTATAAAAATAATAATATATATGACAAATTAGAAAAGAGAATAATTTATGGAAAAAAATGAAAATAATTTTTTATTAGAAAATGAAAAAATTGTTGGAAATTATGATGATAAATGTTTTAGGTATAATTATATGCAAAATTTAGAAGATATAAGTTTCGATGATAAAAAACTTTATTATTTTTTAAGAGAAAAAACAATAAAATCTGAGCTTGTATTTGAGGGTAAAATTTTAAAGGTCTTTTTTGATAAAATTTTATTACCAAACTTAAAAGAAGCTACTAGAGAGAAGGTTTCTCATCCAGGAGCAGTTGCAATTGTGCCTGTTACTAAAGAAAACCAAATAATTTTAGTAAAACAGTATAGGTATCCAATAGACAAGGTATTAATTGAAATACCAGCAGGTAAATTAGATAGCGGTGAACCAGCAATTAAATGTGCAGAGAGAGAATTATATGAAGAAGTCGGAGTAGTAGGTGGAAAAATAAAACATTTAACAACTGTTTATACTTCACCAGGGTTTTCTGATGAATTAATGGAAATTTTTATTGCAAAAGATTTCGTTGAAAAGAAAAATAATCCTGATTGTGACGAGTTTTTACATATTGTTAAATATCCAATTAATGAATGTATAAACATGATAAAAAAAGGCATAATCACTGATGCTAAGTCAGTAATTGGCATATTATTTACTAAATTTTTATTAAATGAGTGAGAAAAACAAAATTAATATCAATGAAATTAATATAAATAAAAATAATAATGACTTTAAAATAAAAAAAAGTAATAAAAAAGTTAGTAGTAAAGTTAATAATAAAGCTAATATTAAAGGAAATAATAAAGGCAATTTAGAAAATGAATTTAATATTTTAAATGAGCTGTTAGAAAAATTTATTGATTATTTAAGTTTTGAAAGGCATTACTGCTTAAACACAGTTGATAGCTATAAAAGAGATCTAAAAAAATTTAATGAGTTTTTAAAAAAGAGAAAAATTAAAAGCTTTGAAGAAATAAAACATAAATTAATAGTTGATTATTTAAAAGTATTGTTTTCAACACAAAAAGAAAGTTCTGTCTGCAGGTCTTTATCTTCTTTAAGAAGTTTTTATAAATTTTTAATTCGAAGCAATTATATTAATAATAATCCATTTTTAGAAGTAAAAACACCAAAAATAAAACAAAGACAAATAAATATCCTTGAACAAGAAGAAGTAAATAAATTTTTAGATTTACTTCCTACTTCAACACATATAAATATTAGAGATAAGGCAATGTTTGAGTTATTGTATAGCAGTGGTTTAAGAGTCAGTGAGTTAACAAATTTAAGAATTCCTCAAATTGATTTTGAGCAAAAAATTTTAAGATTAAAGGGTAAAGGAAATAAGGAAAGAATAGTGCCTATTGGTAATACTGCGCTTGATTTTTTGAATAAGTATTTAAAAATTGCAAGGTTTAATCTTGAAAAAGAAAAAAAAAGTGATTTTGTTTTTTTAAACAGAGCTGGTAGACCATTAACACGACAGGGATTTTGGAAAATATTAAAGGGCTATATTAAAAAGTTTGGTATAGACAAAAATATTTATCCACATATATTTAGGCATAGTTTTGCTACTCATTTATTGCAAGACGGTGCAGATTTAAGGATTGTCCAGGAACTGCTAGGACATGAAAATATTTCAACAACCCAAATATATACAAGTTTAAATAATGAATATATAAAAAGTATTTACTTTAAATACCACCCTTTTGAAAAATCAAAAGGATAAAAATTAAAAAAATAATATTTATTTGTATGGTTTTTTTATTTTTATTAATAAGGTATAATTTTTAAAATTTTTTAAATTTTTTAATTATTATATAGGAAATATTATTTAAAAGGTTATTAAATGTTAAATAGTTTAGCAAGTGAGTTTTTAAGTTTTTTAAGACAGCTTTTAGTAATAATACCTGGTTTATATTTAGGAGTAGTATTACATGAGGTTGCGCATGGATATATTGCATACAAATCCGGTGATCCTACTGCAAGGAATCTTGGAAGGTTAACGTTAAACCCCATAGCGCATATTGATATTTTTGGTAGTATTTTATTACCAATCTTATTAATTTTGTTAAGAAGCGGAATTGTCTTTGGATATGCAAAACCTGTACCTATTAACCCAGGGTACTTTAAAAGTTTTAGAAAAGGTATTAGATATTCATCTTTAGCAGGGCCTGCAACTAATCTAATAACTGCTTTTATATTAGGCGGTTTATATGGTTTATTTATCTATCTTTTAAAGGTGGCAAATTTTTCACTAAATGATACAGTAGCAAATCAAACTTTTAACTTTGGTCATACAATATTTATTATACTAAATCAGATATTTATTAATGCCATATATATAAATATATTTCTTGCAGTGTTTAATCTTATCCCAATACCACCACTTGATGGAGCAAATATTCTTGCAACTTTCTTACCTGGCGAGGCTATGTATAAATACTTAAGTATTGGTAGATTTGGTTTTATTTTTATTTTTATAATATTGTTTCTAGGCGGTAGAATTTTTTGGGGTATTACTTCTGTTGCCGTAAACTTCATATTTAAAATTTTTACATGGTGGCAGTTTTTAATGTAAAGCATTAAAAATATATAATATAGATATATAAAAAATAATTTTTAATACACATAAAGAAATAAAAAAGAGGCATTAATAATACATTGAGGCTTTAAATATGGAAGGAACAAATATTATTAAAGAACAAAATGATTATAGTTTAAAAAAAGATAATAATAAAAATGTAAATAATAAATTGAAGAAAAAAATAATGCTGACAGGGTTTAGACCTACTGGCAAACTAACGCTAGGGCATCTACATGGTAATATAAAAAATATGTTAAAACATCAAGATGAATATGAAAATTATTTTTTTCTTGTTGACTGGCATGCATTATCGACTGATTACCAAAACCCTAAGGAAATAAGAAATAATTTAATAGAATGTGCAGTTGACTTAATTGCATTGGGAATAGATCCAAATAAAACAAATCTTTATAGGCAATCTGACATTCCTGAAATTGCTGAATTATATTTATATTTTTCAATGATAACACCTTTATCATGGCTTGAAAGATGCCCAACCTATAAAGAACAAATAAAACAAATAAAAAATAAGGATTTATCTACACTTGGTTTTTTATCTTATCCTGTTTTAATGGCAGCAGATATATTAATTGTTAATGCTGATGTTATTCCCGTAGGTGAAGATCAACTACCACATCTTGAATTAACAAGAGAAATAGCTAGAAGATTTAATTATTTATATGGTAGTTTTTTTAAAGAACCTCAAGAGCTTTTATCAGAAGCAGCAAGGGTACCAGGTATTGATGGAAGAAAGATGTCTAAAAGTTATAATAACGCAATCTTTCTTTCCGATAGTTCGAAGGATATCAAGAATAAATTTAGACAAATGATTACTGACCCTGAGAGAATACACTCGACAGATCCTGGTCACCCGGATATATGTAATG
>JACVJA010000251.1 GCA_015661035.1 Candidatus Calidifonticultor daggyaiensis
CGCTAAAATAGCCTTTCCAGATTCAGTTTTATCAGTAGGCGAAGCAAAAACATTTGCTCCCCACATTCTCATCATGGTTTTTCTATAAGGTTTTTGATTATAGCTCACCTTCACCATATACACTGTTACCTCAAGACCAAAAAGATTTCCAGCAAAAGCTAAAGCGCTACCCCACTGGCCTGCTCCAGTTTCTGTAGTCAATCTTTTTGTACCTTCAATTTTATTATAAAAAGCTTGAGCAACAGCTGTATTTGGTTTATGACTGCCTGCAGGACTTAAACTTTCATTGTTATAATAGATCTTTGCAGGGGTTTGCAAAAATTTTTCTAATCTTTCAGCCCTAACTCAAGGAGTTGGCCTCCACATTTTATAAATATCAATAAGCTCTTTTGGAATATCGATAAACCTATCCATTGAAACTTCTTGTTTTATAAGTTCCATTGGAAATAATATTGCCAAATCCTCAGGACCTAAAACTTTACCTGTCTGCGGGTTTATAGGCGGATCCAAAGGTTTTGGAAGATCTGGATTAATATTATACCATTGACGCGGCATATCCTTTTCAGTAAGTAATATCTTTTTTTCATTTTCATTTATTGTCATTTTTTTACTCCTTATGTAATAAGCTTATAAAATAATATTAAATTTTTAACTTTCTTAAAAAATTAAAAAGGCATATTTTTACCATATTTTTATATTTTCATATTTAAATTTATGTTTTACACTTAAAAATTTTTTATTTTTGTATATTCATAAACATTAACAAACATCTCTTATATTAAAACCATAAGAATTATTAAAACCATAAGAATTGCCTGCTTATAAAAAGCATCGGCATAATAAATCACCAATTCCTTTCTTTTGACAAATTTTAATAATAAAAATTATAAAATAACCCTCAACAAAACAAAAAACCTCTAACATCTCTACAAATAGAAAACAGCAAATAAAAACAGGTATAAACAAATAAATGCTTAACAATGTAGAGACGAGAGGTTTTACTCCCGCGGTGCCACTCTACTTCACAGCTAAAAATATATTTTAAAGCTGTGCACTCTTTTCGGTACACATGATACCTTATCCCTTGATAACGGGGGAGTCCGGATTGCCATACTCTCTAATTACAAATTAATTATTAATTACTTTATTATAGCTAATTTACTATAATTAGATTTGTGGCAATCACCTCGCAGGCCCATTCAGACATCAGTATTGCAGCTGCCATCTCACCACCAGCAGCTCTCTGTATGCTACTTAATGCCCTACTACTCCTGGTCAACGGCTTTATTTATATTGCAATATTAATTTTCAAAAAAACTTTAAGCAAATTATGGTAAATAAAACATAAAATTTAAAAAAAATCAAGTATTAATAAGTCAAAACACTCCTTCTTCAGAGCCAAAGCATAAATTTCTTAGCTTTTTTAAAAAATATTTGTTACCAAAAATAACTATTTATAATATTCTTTAAAAACAGGCCAGGTAGTTTTAATTAAATTTTCAAAATCATTTTGTTGTATAAAGTTTTGCTCTGTTAAGTTTTCCCAATATTTTAACTGCTTAACTTTTTTAATATAGGCCCTGATAATATTTTTACCAATTTCTTCTTTAATAATGCTTTCAAATTCTTTTAGTGAACCAATATTGCACTCATTGCACTCATTTTTAATATTCTGCCAGTTTTCTTTAAAATTTATATTAAAACAATCTAAAATCACATCAGATAATATTTTTGAAGATAAAACTGAATTATATATTCCAGCGCCAGTTATTGGATTTGTAAGCCCGGCAGCATCTCCAATAAAAACAACATTTCCATATACCAAACTATTTATTATACCTGAAATTGGAATTATACCAGTAATAGTATTTATTGTTTTATAATATTTACTAAAAAGCTTGGGATTTTGATAAACAAAATTGCCAGCATCATTAAAATTAACCCTTTGAACCTTATTTAAATCATTAATATGTAAATTGCTAAAAACTGCATTTACCACTAAACTCTTAAAAATATTAAAGATTTCTTTTAATTTACCTGCAAAGGGTTTATAAACCCCTACTCCAATATTTAAATAATTGGTTTTTGGAAATACCCAGCCATAGCCACCTTGAATAAAAGGACTAAAATAAAAATTTGCAGAATTTAAATCTAATATTTCATCAAAAACATTTAAGCAATAACCATTAATATCAATATTTATCTTTTTTAGAGAGTCAAAATCAAACTTAATTCTTTCCTGCAGACCAACCATAAAATCTAAATTTTTTTTAACATCAAATTTTTTTACTTCAAAATTATCAAAATCAAAATCATTAAAACCAGAATTATTTAAATCTAAATTACTAACATTATTAATATTTTTAAAGTTGTTTAAGCATCTTCTAACACTTGATAAAGGACCGTCAGCTGCAACAATTATTTTTGGGAAAACTTTAAAATATTCTTTACTTTTTAACTTTATAATTTCTGCAGCACTTAAAATATTAATATTTAAATCATTCTTTGGGGCCTTTGGAGCATTAGTTGAAAAATTATTTAGAATATTATCGAGTGTATTACTGCTGTCACTACTACTAAAACCATTTAATAAAACTTTTGAGCCCACTAAAAGTATGCCATCATTTTCTAAAAATCTTTTTACCAAATCATTAATAAACAAATCTCTATCAAGCATAAAAGCTGGCACAATTGACCTTTTTATTTTCTTAAATGAATATGTAAAATTTTTAGAATTAATTTTATCATCAGGCATACCATTTATATTTATTATATAAGTATCCATATATTGAATTTGATTATTAATTCCTTGGATTTTAATATCAAAAAGAGTAGTAAAGTTTAAAGGTACTAGCTCCCCACATCTTACAGGATTATCCAATTTGTTTTTTTTATCTATAAGAACAATTTTTAGTCTATTTTTTTTAGGTAATTTTTGATTAAGACTGCCTAAATAATATGAAAGACTTGCTCCAGCAGGCCCTGCACCAATTATAAGAACATCACAATGCATAATATTTTTTAAATTAAGTTTATAATAACTATAATTATAATTTTAATTATAAAATTGCTGCTGATTTATTATATAATCTTTATTATAATTTGGTAATTAAGTAATTATAAAAATTATATAATTAAGATTATATAGATTATATAATCTGAGCAACTTTAATAATCCAAGCAATTGCAGAATTTTAAGCAGCCAGAGTTAATTTATATTTATAATTAACATATTTTCTAGCAAATTTATTTTTAATTAATTTAAAATGTCTTTGGCTTAGACTAAAATAAATTTAAATTAATTTTAGAGGTTCTATTAATTTCTATTAATTTACAATTTTTATTTAATGAGCACCATTGAAAAAAAGAATAAATCACTGATTTACCCAGCATTAATCTGGTTTTTAGTTTTTTTTATACTGCCTTTACTAATAATATTTATATATTCATTTACTGCAAATTTTTTTAATTTTGTTTCAATAACATCTGGAAATTTTAATATCCAATTTACGCTAAAAAATTTTTTAATGGTTTTTCAAAAAAAACACTATTTAATAATACTTGGTCGCTCTTTAAAGATAAGTGTCATTACAACAATCTTTTCAATATTATTTT
>JACVJA010000252.1 GCA_015661035.1 Candidatus Calidifonticultor daggyaiensis
AAAAGATTAAATGGACTATATAAATTTGCAAAAAAAATAGGATTGGGTGTTTTAGTTGAAACTCATAATGAAAAAGATTTTGATAAAGCAATGGCAATTGATGCTGAATTTATAGGAATAAATAACAGAAATTTAAAAACAATGACAGTAAATATAAAAAATACTGAAAAAATTTTAAATTATGCATTAAACAAATACAATAAAAATAAGCTTAAAGATAAAATTTTGGTATGTGAAAGTGGTATTGATTCTGTAGATTCTATGTTAGAAATAAAAAAGTTTGGCATTAGTGTATTTTTAATTGGTAGCCAGTTCATGGTTAGCGACAACCTTAAAGGCAATTTAGAAAAAATAAGAAAATTAAATAATTTTAAAGAGTGGGTTTAAATATATAGAATTAAAGATAAATTATAATTAAAAGCAGCATATTTAGAAAAGTTAAATAACTAAAAATTCTAAACATATAAAATATATTTAATGAAAAGTATCAATAAAAATAAAAAGGTTTATAATAATAAAATTTGGGTGAAAATTTGTGGGATTACAAACTTTGAAGATGGCTTTAATTCAATAATCGCTGGAGCAGATGCCTTAGGCTTTATACTATCCACAAATAGTCTAAGAAGAATTAGTCTTGAAAAAGCCCAAGAAATAATAGCTAAAATTAAAAGTGAAGTTGACTTACGAAAAAATGTTTCATTTGTTGCTGTTTTGGTAAATGAAGATTATGACACAGTTAAGAACATTATAGATAAGAATATATTTCATATTTTACAACTATCTGGTGATGAGAGTTTAAGCTTTATACAAAAAATTAAAAGTTACAATAAAAACATTAAATTGATTAAAACTTTAAGGATTGATAGAGAAAAGCCAAGTATAAAAAAAATTAATTCTTATATTTTCAAGCAGTTGCAAAGTGAAAATATTAAAAAAGATAAAATATTGCAAGTTATTGATTTTTTTTTATTAGATTCCTTAGATAAAGAAAAGTACGGTGGAACTGGTATTCCTTTAAATTGGAGTGAAATTAAAAAAGTGGAGGCTATTTTAGGTGTACCAGTTATACTTGCAGGTGGTTTAAACCCAAATAATGTTAAATTAGCTATAAATTTAGTTAAACCATTTGGAGTGGATTGTTCTTCAGGAGTTGAAGTTTACCCAGGTAAAAAAGATATAAAGAAATTGACTGATTTCATAAATAATATTTTAGCTTTACAAAATATAGGAGATTAAAAAATATGGCACAAAATTTTTTATCAAAAAAAAAGCTTTTAAAAAAATATTTTGGTCAGTTTGGAGGACAATTTGTTCCTGAGCTTTTAATTAAACCTTTACGAGAGTTAGAAGAAAACTATATAAGATTAAAGTTAGATAAAACTTTCAATAATACTTTAAATTATTATTTAGAAAAGTATGCTGGCCGGCCTACTCCTCTTTATTTTGCTAGAAGGCTTTCTTTATATCTTGGTGGAGCAAAAATTTATCTAAAAAGGGAAGATTTATGTCATCTTGGTGCTCATAAAATTAACAACTCTATAGGTCAGGCGCTTCTTGCAAAATATATGGGTAAAAAGAATATAATTGCTGAAACTGGTGCTGGTCAGCATGGTGTGTCAGTTGCAGCAGTTTCTGCTTTATTTGGTTTAAGTTGTAAAATCTTTATGGGTGAAATTGATGCTAAAAGGCAAAAGTCAAATGTAGCTAGGATGGAGTTGATGGGTGCAGAAGTAATAAAGGTTAAATCCGGGAGTAAAACACTAAAGGATGCATGCAATGAAGCTTTAAGATATTGGGCTGCAAATTTTGATGATACTTATTATCTTTTAGGCTCAGTTGTTGGACCTCATCCGTATCCTACAATTGTTCGTGATTTTCAAACAATTATAGGTAAAGAAGCAAAAAGACAAATTTTAAAAGCAGAAGAGAGGCTGCCTGATTATATTATTGCTTGTGTTGGTGGTGGAAGCAATTCAATTGGTATTTTTTATCCTTTTTTAAAATCTGAGGTTGTAAACTTAATTGGAGTAGAAGCTGGTGGAGAAGGGCTTGAAAACTTTGACGAAAAAGTTTGCCAAGAAAATATTAAAGAGAATAAGATGAGGAAAAATTGTTTAAAAAAAGCCAAACATGGTGCTACATTAAATAAGGGTACAAAAGGGGTTTTTCAAGGTAGTTTAAGTTATGTTTTACAGGATAATTTTGGGCAAATATGTCAAGCTCACTCGATTTCTGCGGGGCTTGATTATCCGGGAGTAGGACCAGAACATTCATATTTAAAGGATAAAGGTTTAGTTAAGTATTTTCCTGTCAAAGACAGTCAAGCAGTTGATGCTTTTAAATTGTTAACTAAATTAGAAGGTATAATCCCTGCATTAGAAAGCTCGCATGCTATTGCTTATGCTATGGTATTAGCTCAAAAATTAAAAAAAGAAGAAATTATCTTAGTTAATCTTTCTGGGAGAGGTGATAAGGACATTGATATTGTAAATAATTACGGAAAAAATTAGATTTAACGCTGGTACCATATATATATGGGATACCAGGTAAGAAAAATTAAATTAAAGTAAGGTTAGAAAAGGTAAAGTAAAAATTTTTTAAAATTTTTAAAGTAATATATGTAATATTTTATAAAAGTTTAATTTAAGTTTAAAAAATGATTGAAATTAATAATAGAAATAATTTAAAAAGTGATTTTAATTCTAATTTTAATAATTTAACTAACATAGTTTATAAAAATAAAATTGGCAGAATAGAGGAAAAATTTGTTAGTTTAAAAAAACAAAATAAAAAAGCCCTTATAACATTTATAACTGGGGGTTATCCTAATATTGTTAATTTTTTAGACATTTTTTTTATTTTAGAGAATTCTGGTGTTGATATTATAGAAATTGGCATTCCTTTTTCAGACCCAATAGCTGATGGGCCTGTAATTCAATATTCTTCAAACACCGCAATAAATAATGGCTTTAATACGAAGGTATTATTAAATTCAATAGAAAAATTTAGAAGAAAGTCAAGCCTTCCTATAGCTGTCATGACTTATTTCAATATTATATATAATTATGGGCTAAAGCAATTTTTACATGATATATCAAATGCTGGGGTGGACGGAATAATAGTACCTGACTTACCTTTAGAGGAATTTTTAAAATATAAAAGTATTTTTTTATCAAGTAAAATATCAAAAATAATGCTTGTGTCTCGTTCAACAGATCAATACAGAATTAAAGAAATTTCAAGTTACTGCAGCGGTTTTTTATATTGTGTTTTAATAAAGGGTGTTACAGGTTTAAAGAGCAATATAAACAATGATACTAGAGAATTTTTAAAAATGGTAAAAAGAAATACCCATTTGCCACTTGCAGTGGGTTTCGGTATTTCGGAAATGACCCAAATAATTAAAATAAAAGATTTTTGTGACGGAATAATTATTGGAAGCAAAATAATATCTTTAATTAAAGAGAGTGAAAATAAAGGAATTACAAAAGATTACTCAAAACTTATAAAATTTATATCCCAAATTAAATCTGAACTTTAAAGAAATTAAAATTGGCAAATTACGTTATTTCATTGAACAGTAAAACTATAGAGCTTTTCAAAAGAGTTATTAA
>JACVJA010000253.1 GCA_015661035.1 Candidatus Calidifonticultor daggyaiensis
AGAAGCTTTAATATTTTAAATAAAATTTTAAAACTTTAATTAAAAAAAATTAACTCATATAATATAAAAAATACTATTCTAAAGAAAATATATATGGATATAATGGTTGACCACCATTATGAAATTCAACTTCTATATTTGGAAAACCTTTTTTTATTGCTTTTTGGATTTCTTCATTTATAGCTAAATCAACCTCAGAACCAAAATAAAAAGTTGCAATCTCTTCATTGCCGGAAAAAATATCTCTAAATAAATCTAAAACACAATCAAATAAATTATCTGATATAACTTTAATATTTCCATCGGCTAAACCAATGTATGCTCCTTTTTTAATTTCCCCAACATATAAGTTTGCATCTCTTATTGCCCTAGTTACCTCACCAGTTTTTATTGCTTTTATTGCTTTATTCATATTCTCAATATTTTCTTCTATTGTTAGATCTAGATTTAGCATTAAAGCTGCAGAAATGCCTTGTGGTATTGTTATGCTAGGAATTACAATTATATTTTTTTTGACAATTTTTTTTGCTTGGTTAGCAGTTAAAATGATATTTTTATTATTTGGTAATAGTATAATATTTTCACTATCTAATTTATTTATAGCTTTTACAATATCATAAGTAGATGGGTTCATACTTTGCCCGCCTTTAATTACATAATCAACACCTAAACTTTTAAATATTTCTTCAAAGCCATCACCATTAGCAATAGCAATTATACCAATTTGCTTTTCAATTTTTTCAATAGGTTCAACTATTTCTAAACTGGCAGCTTGTTTGCTTTGGTCAATCATGTTATTTATTTGAATATCATGAATTGTACCTTCTTTTAACGCTCTGTGCAGAACTTTTTGAGGAAAATTAGTATGTACATGTATTTTTACTAATTTAGGATTTCCAACAACTAAAGCACTATCTCCAAAACTCTCAATATCTTCTCTAAGCTTTAAAATATTTATATTCTCGCCTTTTATTACAAGCTCAGTACAATAAATATTTTTTATTTCAGAAATAAAATCAATTTTTTTTAGACTTAGTGTCTCGTCAATTTCTTCTGCTTTTAGGAAATGCTTAATTGCATCTTTTTTTACATCCTCTAAATTAATATTACTTGTATTGTCCTTTATTTTTTCTATTTCTTTTTCTGTTCTTAATTCATCCTCTTTTATTGATTCAATTTTTGTTTTTGTTTTGCTATTAGAATCATTAAATTTTTTAACATTGCTTTTGCTGTATAATAATTGATTTAATGCTTTCTTTAATCCAATAAGTATTACAAGTAGTCCTTGAGCCCCTGCGTCAACAACACCTGCCTGCTTTAACACCGGCAATAAAAAGGTGGTACGCAGAACTGATTTTTCTGTTTCATCTATAATTTTATCCAATAATTTTAAATAATTTATGGAATTATTATTGGGTATATTACCATCCAATGATTGAAGGGTTTTATAAATATCTTTTATTGTTGTTAAAATTGTTCCTTCTGTTGGGTTTTGAACTGAGCTATATGCTAATTCCATAGCTGATTTTGCTGCAAGTTTTATAGTATCAAACCTTAAATTTTCTTCTTTTACAATTATATCAAAAAACCCTTTTAATATTTGTGATAAAATTACCCCAGAATTGCCCCTTGCTCCCATCAATGCGCCATAAGAAATTTTATCAGCAGCAGTTTTTAAATCTATATTTTTTGTATTTAAAAGCTCTTGCTGAATTGATTTTAAAGTTAATAACATATTTGTACCAGTGTCTCCATCTGGAACTGGAAAAACATTTAAATTATTAATTTTATTTTCATTTTCTTTAAATGTTGAAATAACTACATTTGTAATTTCTACAATTATTTTACTAAAATTATTAGATTTCATTTCCATCCTTATTTTAATTAATTTGAAATTTTGGTATTAAATCTATATTAACTACAAATTAATATTTAAATTTATTTTTTTTATTACATTATTTTAAATTAATATTTTAAATTGTTAACACAAGTTTTAAAACTCATAATACAATTAAGTAATTATTTTATTAAAAAATAAATTCAAAGATTAGATAATTAGTTAATTTTTTTTAATTTAATTTTAATTTAATTTTAATTAAAAAATCAATTATCATATTTTTTATTTTTAAATTTGTTTTTTCTAGCAAATAATTCTTAATATTTAATAGACAATAATAATAAAATTTTGTTTCTTAAAAACGTATTTTTTAGTTAGCATCCTTATTTTTGTGATAAAAACAAAATTATTAAGTTAAGGATGATTATTTCAAAAACACGCAATATTTCCCGAGCGAGTAAAATATTTCTTGATCTCATTCCTCGCTCTCCTCCTTTGGAGGAACCGTGCCCGCTCGTCTTTCGAACGGTTTTTTGAAATAATCATCCTTAACCACTAATGTTTTATTTTAATTGTTATTACGAAAAAAAGGATGCTTTTGTATTTTTATTTAATGTTGTAAAATTTTTAAATTAATGTTAATATCTTCACTTACTTTTAAGTATAATTTATTTATTTTTATATTGTTTATAATAATATACTAAAAATGTAGTTTAAAAATATTATACAGATTTTATACAGATTTTTTTAGAAGCTTTTTAAATTTGCTTTAAATTTGCTTAATTTAATTTTAACAACAGTGAAAATTATTTTTTTTAAAATTTAATTAATTATATTAATTTTATTAGAAGTCTTTATTTATAGGAGTTAAAGATGTCAAACGTGTGTGAAATTTGTGGTAAAAAACCTTCTTTTGGCAATAATGTCAGCCATTCGCATAAAAAAACAAAAAGAGTATTTATGCCAAATATAATTAAAACAAAAGTAGAATTTGAAGGTAAAGTTAAAAACATAAGAGTTTGTTCAAAATGTTTAAAAGCTGGCAAAGTAAAAAAAGTCTTATAAATTTTAATCTTTAATTTTTTCTAATATTGAAATATAACCAGCTTCACTATTAAAATAAAAAGGCAGTATTTCAATAAAATCTTTATTATTTATTTTTAATAATTTAAATTTATTTTTGTTTAAATTTAAAAAATTATTTAACATTTTTTGGTTTTCATTTTCTGAAATTGTGCAGGTATAAAACAATATTTTTCCATTTATCTTTAAATACTTTATACTATTAGTTAAAATTTTAAGGGTAAGATTTGCTAGTCTTATAGTATCCTCATATTTCTTATTATATTTTACATCTGGGTTTTTATATGCTGTTCCAAAAGCAGTACAAGGCGGATCTAAAATAATCTTATCAAAATAATTATTAAAATTTTTAGTATTCTTATTTTTGTTATCCAAATAATTATTCATAGTTAAATCTTTTTCAATTAATGAAATGTTTTTAATACCTAATCTTTTTATATTTTCTTTAAATTTGTTTAACTTCTTTTTATTAATATCAATTGATATTATTTCAGATTTTCCTTGTGTAAGTTCTGAAACATAAGTAGCTTTACCTCCTGGTGCACCACATAAATCTAAAATTTTTTCATTAGGATTTGGTTTTAAAAAATATTTAATTGCAATTTGTGATGAGAAATCTTGTATTGAAAAATATCCATTTCTAAATGATATAAATTTATTCAAACCTTGAATACTGTCTAAAATGAACGTATCT
>JACVJA010000254.1 GCA_015661035.1 Candidatus Calidifonticultor daggyaiensis
CCTATTATAGGAATGGGCGGGATATGTAGTGCAGTTGATGCATTAGAGTTTATTATTGCTGGTGCTAGTGCTGTAGGAATTGGAACTTACAATTTTATAAACCCCAATATTACAATTGAGATAATTGACGGAATTAAAGATTTTCTTTATAAAAAGAATATTTTTGATATAAAAGATATTATCGGAGTGGTTTTTAAAAAAATTAATAATATAAAAATAAATTAATAATTATATAAGAATAGAAACAAAAAAAGAAAAGAATGATAAATAAAAATATAAAATTAGAGGACAGATTAATTATTAGCATAGATACAAGTTCTAAAGAGAAAGTTTTTTGGCTTTGTAATAAAATTAATAATAAAGTTACAACATTAAAGTTAGGTCTTGAAGTTTTATACAGCAATGGTTTAGATATTATTAAAGCTGTTATCAGTTTTGGATATAAAATAATGCTTGACGTTAAATTGATGGATATTCCAAATACTGTAAATAATGCAATTAGAGCTTTAACAATGCCAGGGATATCTATTATTACAGTACACACAATAGGTGGAATTGATATGCTAATGAATGTAAAAAAAGTTGTACTAGATACTGCTGATAAATTAAACATTATACCCCCAAGAATTTTTGGTGTAACAATACTTACTAGTTTAGATAATGATGATTTAGAAAAAATAGGATTTAAATATAAATATTTTGAAGCAGTTTCCAATTTAGCCAAATTAGCAGAATTTTCAAATATTGATGGTATTATTTGTTCACCTAATGAAGTATCTTTAGTAAAGCAAGCAGTTAATGATAAATTATTTATTGCAACACCTGGTATTAGACTAGAAAACGATGATTCTGGTGATCAAAAAAGGTTTAATACCCCATACAATGCAATTAAAAATGGAGCTGATTTTATAATTGTTGGAAGGTCTATTACAACATCAGAAAATATAGATAAAACTTTAAATTTAGTATTTGAACAAATTGAAAAAGCCTTAAAGTAAGGAGAGTAATATTTTGAATATAGTATCACAATTAAATCAAATAGATGTGTATAAAATGTTAAAAAGCACAAATGCAATTTTAGAAGGACACTTTAAGTTAACTAGTGGATATCATAGCCAATATTATTTACAATGTGCAAAATTACTTGAACATCCAGATTTGACCTTAAAATTGATAGAAGCTGGTTTAGATGAGTATAAAAGTTTTTTTAATAAAGATTTAATTAATAAAACTGATATTATAGTTTCCCCAGCAATTGGGGGAATACTTTTTGGATATATGCTTGCATTTAAGATATCAAAAAAAATGATATTTACAGAAAGAAAAGAAAAAATAATGGAATTAAGAAGAGGTTTTGAAATCAAGCCTAATGAAAATGTAATTATTGCAGAAGATGTTATTACAACAGGAAATTCTGTATTTGAAGTAATAGAAATTTGCAAAAAATTTAAGGCGAATATATTGTCTATAATAAGTATTGTTGATCGATCAGATAATGTTAAATTTGAATATCCCTTTTTTTCATTTATTAAATTTCAAATAGAGAAATTTTTACCTGCAGAGTGTCCTTTATGCAAGCAGGGACTTGATATTATTTACCCTGGAAGCAGAAAGTCAGTTTAGCCTTTCAATGAAAAAATAAAAATAAGTAATATTAGATATTTTAAAATTCTTTTTATATTTATGTTTAAAGATCCTGATATAATTTTTAATATTAATAAAGCTCGCCAAATAAGAAAACACAGGGCAGATTTAAAAAAAAGATTAAAAAAAAGATTAATTGATTTTAAAGAATTAATAAAAAATGATAATTACAAACATCTTATTGAAAATATGTATATTTATGATATTTTAATCTCTTTACCAGGTTTTGGTGTAGCAAAAACAGTAAAAATTATGAAGAAATTAAAAATTAATAAATGTAAGAGATTTAAAGGTTTAGGAAAAATACAAAAAAGTAAAATAAAGAATTTTTTTAATTTAGAAAATGATTTTTAAAAAATTCTTATCATTTTTTAAAACTTATTAATATTTTAAAAATATGGAAAAAGATGTATTAAAAAAACCAAAAAAGGGTAAAATTTTTATTATTTCCGGTCCTTCTGGAGCAGGTAAAAGTACCCTTATTGAAGATGCTTTAAAATATTTGCCAAATTTTGAAAGATCTGTTTCTGTTACAACTAGACCTAAAAGAAAAAATGAAGAACAAAATAAGAAATATTGCTTTTTAAATGAGGATGAATTTAAAAAAATGATAAAAAGCGATGAACTCTTAGAATATGCTGATTATTGTGGGTTCTTTTATGGTACTCCTAAAAAAAATGTTGAATCTATTCTTAAAAAAGGGAAAAATTTAATTCTTGAAATTGAAGTAAAAGGTGCTGTTCAAATTAAGGAAAAAATAAAAAATTCTTACATGATTTTTATTACAACTACTTCATTTACTGAGCTTGAAAATAGACTTAAGAAAAGAAATACTGAACAAACTGAGGATATTAAAAATAGAATGAAAACAGCTGCTATTGAACTCGAATATCAAAAATATTATGATTGCATAATTGTTAATAATAATTATAATGAAGCTTTACTAAATTTGATATATATTCTTAAAACACAGGGGGAAAATAAAGATGGACTTTAATGATATTGATGCATTAAATCAATTACAAGAAAGTAAATATTCAATATGTATTGCATTAGCAAAAAGATCAAGAGAATTAGGCTTATATTTGGCTGCTAAAAAGAAAATGGAAAGAGTAAATGTGGTTCCACCATTAATAGAAGGCGAATTTCAAGATCCAATGGAATTAGCAATTAAAGAAGTAAAAGAAGGTAAAGTAAGCTTTACAAGTCAAAAAATAGAAAAATAAAATAACACAAAAGTAAAATTATTTTAAAGAATTTTATAATCAAAAATTTATTAATTAATTTTATGATAGTAAATTTATTAGTTAGGCGTTTTGCAATTTAAATGATTGATGAAAGTTTATTCTTAAATAAAAAAATAATGGTTGGAATTACAGGCTCGATTGCTGCATATAAAGCTGCAGAGATTTGTTCAAGATTAGTTAAGCTTAATGCTTGTGTTTATCCTGTTTTAACACCCAATGCTACAAATTTTATAACTCCATTAACTTTTAGTGAACTTACTGGGAATAAAGCAATTGTGGAACAGTTTGGATTGAATAAAAAAATTTTGCACGTTTCACTCTCACATTCTGTTGATTTAATTCTTATTGCTCCGGCTACTGCAAATACAATATCAAAGCTGGCTAATGGTATTTGTGATAACTTTTTAACAACTGCTGTAATTTCATCAAATTGCCCAATAGTTATTGCTCCTGCAATGAACGAGTCTATGTATTTAAATCAAGAAATCCAAAAAAATATTTTAAAATTAAAAGAGTCTGGAAATTATTTTTTTATAGAACCAGATAGCGGCTGGCTTGCATGTGGTGAAAAAGGCATAGGCAGACTATCGGATATTAATAATATTATTGAAAAAATATCAGAACTGTTAAAACTTAAACAAGACTTAACAGGTAAAAAGATACTTATTACTGCAGGTGCAACAAAAGAATTCATAGACAGCGTAAGGTATATTTCAAATCT
>JACVJA010000255.1 GCA_015661035.1 Candidatus Calidifonticultor daggyaiensis
AATATAGTTATCTAAATTTAATAATTCAATTAAATTCATTAATTCTTGTTTATTCATACTATCTACCCCCTTACTTTTAGTAATTGAATTAATCGAATTATAGTTTATACAAGCATAGGCATCACTCCCTTCCATTAAATTTATTCTTATTTTCTTTATTTTTGTTTTATTCATATTTTTTTATCCTTGTTTTTAATTTTTTCTATTTTTATTTTTCATTAATATTATAATTAATCCTATTACAAAATTATTACAAAATTTTTAAAAAATTTTAAAGAATAGTTAAAAATTTTTACAATTTTTTTACAATAAAATTCATATATTTTAAGAAAGTAAAAATAGAATTCCAATAGATAGATAGAAAGAAAGAAAAAGTAAAATAAAAGATAAAAAAGAAAAGCAGGAGCCTTAAAACCCCTGCTTTAGGTTTTAGAATTGTTTAATTTTTGTTTTAAATTTTTGAATATATTTTTATTTTAAATTCTTTAAAGTAATCTTTATAAACTCTTTCTAAAATATCTTTAAAGTATTCTATTAATTTACTGGAATTAATAATAATAGAAGCAGTAGCCTTAAAATTAAAAAGCCTTTTTCTTTGATATTCAAAAGATAAAAAAGCAGTATTATCAATAATTTTATAACTAAATTTAACAATAGAAGAATAATTTAAAAATTCTAATTTTTGTATAAAAATATTAAAAGCCAAAATATAATCATATTGAAGTATACTAATAAAGTAATTATTTAGAAAGTAATTTTTAAATTTACCCGCAGGAATATAAAAATAATAGTCTAAATTTTCTAAATTCCATGGATTAAAACCCCAATCCTCAATTTTAAAATATTCTTCTTTTATAACATTAAATAAATTTTCTAAATTTTCTTTTTCTAAAGCCTCTAAAATTCTTTTTTGAAAATTTTCTTTATTAAAAGCAGGATGGTAAGAATTTAAACTATTTAATAAAACTTCATAATAACTATGAAAATAAATTTTTATATTGTTATAATTTTCTATTCTTTCTTTTGTTTTATTGTTTATATCTAAAGATAAAGTTAAATGTAAAATAACATCTTTAGTTAAAATATTATCAACGTCCAAAAATTCAATTATTAAAATATTATTATAATCATTCCAAAAAATAACAGGAAATAAATTAAAAAATTCTACTTTTTTAAAATCTTTATCTTTACTTTTTTCTTCTAGTAAATTCTTATAATCCTCAAAATTTAAAAGCTTCCAAATTTTAAAATAATCTTCTTTATTATCAAAATCCTCATAATCTATAAATTTAGTAACTTCAAAAAATGGAAGAACTAAATCTTTATTCATAATCCTGCACCTCCTATAAGATTAATAATAATCAAAGAGAAAGAAGTATAAGAAAGGTTTAGACCCTCATAAAAACCACCTACCTTTATTATAAAATCTTTCATATACTAGCCTCCTATATTTTATTTATTAATTCATTACTTACAATTAAATAAGAATTTAAAGAATAATCATTTTTATTAATGTTTAAAGATAAATGTAAGTTTTCTTTATCTAAATAAAAACTACCTTCAATAATATCAATTTTAATATTATAAAGTATATCTTTTAAAAGCAGTATAGAAAAAAGGTAATCCTGTAAATTATCTAAAAATTCCCATCCATTATTATTAAACCATTCTTCAAAGCTTTTACCTTCTATATTAAACTTAAAGCCTTTAATAAATTCTTTATATATATACATCCAGTAATTTAAATTTTCAATATTATAATATTCTTCTATTTCATTTATTAAAACTTTTTGAAGCTGTTTAAAATTCTTGTTTTTAATGGTTTTTAAAATTTTTGTTTTATCTACTACATCAATATTATTAAGAATATAATTTAAATCTTCTTCATATTCAAATATATCTTTTTTAATATTTTCAAAATTTTCTTTTAGTTTTTCATTTAAATTTAAAGATAAATTTAAGTAATGAATTAATTCTTTTTCATTGTAGTTATTTATATCTAGGACCTCAATTTTTAAGATGTTTTCAATATTATCTAAAGTAACTTTTGAGAAGTTACTTATTAAACTTGTAAAAGGATTATTATTAAAATAAACCAAATTAAATTCTTCAAAAACCCTGTAAATATATTCATTAACTACAGGAACCCCATTTTCATTTATTAAAAGCCCCTGTATTAAAGCTGTAGGTATTAATAAACCTTCATTAATCTTAATCATACTGCACCCCTCCTTTTTAGTAATATTAATTAAACCCAAATTATACTTTAGGCCCTCATAAAGACCACCTCCTTTGTATATCTTTTTATTTTATTCTTGTTGTAATTCTTTAAATTTATAAAAGTATAAATTAAAAACCAATTCTAATTCTAATCTTTCATTATTTATAAAAATGTAATATTTTTGAGCATCATAATCAAGGTTTAATCCTATGTAAAAATTATCTTTTTTGAATTCTTTAAAAAATTCTTTAAAATGTTTTTCAATAATATTAAAAAGGTTTAATTTTTTTAATTTTAAGAATTTTTCAAATTTTTCTAAATTTAATCTTAAATTATTATAACTGGTTTTAAAAGTTAAAAGATTATAAGAATGTTTATAATCTTGATAATATAAAGAAAAAGGATTATTAATGTAATTACAAGAAAGAATAAATTTAGTTAATAAATTTTGATTATTTTCTTTTATTAGTTTATAAATTATTAAAAGAACATAATCAAATTCATTCATAAAAAGGTTTTTTGAATTTTCTAATTTATAAATTTTTTCAATGTTTTTATTTATTATATCAAAAATTTTACTATTAAAATAATTGTTTAATTTATAAATATCTATTTTAAAAGGTAAAGTAAAAGTAAAATATAAAGGACTTGATAAATATCCAGCATTAAATGAAAGTAATTCATTTATATAATAATCAAAAATTAAAGCAGTTTTATTATCTTTTATTATTATATCTAGATTATTAAAGCCGTCATTAATAATTAAACTAATTAAATTTTCTTTTATATTATCTTTAATGTTTTCTTGTTTTTCTAAAAGATATAAAGCAACTTCTTTATTATAAATTTTAAAATGTTTTTTATTATCAATAGAATTTTTAAAATTATTTGAAGTTAATAAGGTATTAATATCTAATTCAATATTATCTAAATTATCTAATTCAATTAAATTTAATAATTCTTTATTCATATTAATCCCTCCTTGTTTTTAGTAGTTAAATTAATTGAATTATACTTTAGACCCTCATAAAGACCACCTCCTTTATATATCTTTTTATTTTTTATCTTTTTCATTTTTTAAACCTCCTTTTTATTTTTTTTTTCTATTTTTACTTTTCAATTATTTTATAATTATTCCTTTTAAAAAACCCTTACATACCTGTAAAAAACTTGTTAAAGGATTGTTAAAATTTTTAGCAATTTTTTAACAAAAAATCCTATATTTTTACTGGTTTTTAGTTAGTTTTGTAATAGATAGATAGTAGATAGGCAAAAGTAAAATAAAAAATAAAATAAAAAATAAAACCCCCATAAATGGGGGTTAATAGAATTTTTGTTTTTATTTTAATTTCTATCTATTTCTAAATTCTAGTTTTGAAGTTTCAAA
>JACVJA010000256.1 GCA_015661035.1 Candidatus Calidifonticultor daggyaiensis
TACAAACAAAAACGGAGTTCCCATTGATCAACTCTATATATTTACTCAAAGATGATAATGTATATGATGACTTTTATAACATAATCTAAATATCACTGGAACGGCATTTTGCCGTTCCAATTATTTAAAAGTCGGATGGAAACAATGCATAACAATTTCTTACAAGATACTATTATTATGTATTCAAAACTTGAAATTCCTCGAATATATGAAGAAATAGCAAAACTCGATAGAGCCATAAATTGGTATCTTGCCGATCATGAAAATTGTTATATATTTTGTCGAAAAAATATAAATATCAATATTGTAGAATTTGATATAAAGAGTGCATTTTATACACTTTGTAATTTATTATTTGATCCCGAAAGTGATTTTATAAAGAAACTAAATGAATTACAAACTAAAAAAGAAAGAAATATTTTTATTTCTAAATCATTAAAAAATACGCAATATTTAAAATGGCTAAATATATTATGTAAAACAATCGTATTAGGAATAATATTTGAATTAAAACTAGTTAAAATACTTGAAATTAAAAAAGACGGAGCGGTCATAACTTGTGATTCAGAAGTGCTATACAAATTAAACGAATTTATAAATAAAAAAGAATATCCTGGAAATTTTTCTAAATATATAAGTGAGAAAGGAATAGAATTCAAATTAACAGAGTATGATAGATATATTCGTGCATATAGAACTAGTTGGTTTTGGAGTATACAAAATTCTTTAAAAATAAAAGGAATATATAAATATTTACCTAAAAAAATAGAAAAACATGTTTTAAACTTATTTAATGAAGAAAGTACTGATTTAGAAGAACTAAATAAGATATACTCAAGAAAATACCTTGAAATAGTTCTTTTAAATAATTTAAGTGAAATTATAAATGATTGTTATTTATGTTCCAACGGCCGATTCATAGATCGTGATGGAAAATACTGCAATCAAGTAAATACAATTGAACCGAGAAATTACTTAAAAATATTTATATATCCAATATTATTACAAAACTTAGATCAAAACTTAGATTAGGAGGGTGTTAAAAAAAATATGTCTGCAAGAAAAATCAAACGTTGTTTCAAAAAGCTACTAAGATGGATAGTAGTGATTAAAGATTAAATTTATACAAAGAGTACTAGAGAATAAAATCTCTAGTACTTTAATTTTTTAATATTTTTATATAGAAATTATAATTTAAAAATAAAATTTTATTTTTTCAAATAAAAAAAGGAGGAGGTAAATAATGGGAATACGACAAAAATTGATATACGTATGTGACAATTGTGGACAAGAATTTGAGGAAGGAATTGAAATACGTTTCTTCAGAGGAGATGTAGTAACAGCTGATGAAACTAAAGTTTTTGTTAAAATGAATTCAATGTTATGTAAAAAGTGTACAAAACTCTTATTAAACATAGAAGGAAAAAATCAGATTAGCGATCAACAAATTATGATCAACCAACAAGAGGAAGAAGAAGAAGAATTCATAGAACAAGATAGTATTATAAAAGAAGACGAATTATTACTTAAAGGAAAATATCTAGTACTATATAAAATAAAGGATGAACAAGACGAACAGAATCTAGCGAAAATGTATGGTTATCAAGATGTTAAGAGTTTGAGAAAAAATTGTGAAAAATCTTTAATTGGAATTTATATTTCAACCGATAGATATATAAATGATTTACCAAAAAACTACAAAATAAGCAACATAGAATTAATAAATCAAATGAGTTTTGGAATTCCTAACATAGTGAAAACTGAAGCTTATATCATTAGTAATAGTTTCGCACTAGTCGAAAAAGATAAATTTAAACTTAAGATAAATGATGACGATGATGATGATGATCTGAATAATATCAATGATGTGTTTGAAAATGATAATTTAGAAGATATATATGATGACAACATTGTCTAAATTTATTTCTCTATTTTTTATAAAGAAAAAACTCTTCAAGGAACATCAATATGAAGGAACACCAAAATATTCATCGAAAAAGAAAAAACTATATTATAGGATTAAAAGAGCTTTTAAATTGGATGTTTAATAACCACAGAGTTCAAGAAGATTTGGAACAAATTATTAAAAAATATCAATTTGATATATCATTATTTAAAAGACTAACTTCATACGTATATAACTCTCCACATTTAATATGGTATATTAATAAATATCTAAATGAATTGTACAATTTTAATTCATTCGATCTTATTGACTTAATATATTCGTATACTTATTTATTTGAAATACATCATAAAAATCAGTCCAAGAAATTATTTCATATAAAAAGTGATGATCTCGCCGATAAACATAAAAAGAAAGTTAAAGAATTATTAAATCAATACTTTACAAAAATATATGATAAAAAATATTCAGACTCAGAATTAAACTTCTTTTATGATTTATTTACGTTAGATGTTATATCTGTAAATGACATTAAAAAGATTGATAATCACTTAAACGGATTAGATTCTAACAATAATTCAATTGATATTTCTGAACTGGAATTATATAAGACAATTAATTTACAAAATAAAACAAATCAGTCTTATTCAATTTTAGATATAAATAGAAGTTTGTCAGAAGAAATAATTAAATTTTGTAACAAAATTAAAGCTAAAATTATAGATCGGCCCGAATGTAAAAAATGCGAACTTTATGGAAAACCGTGTGTTATTTTAGATACTAATTTAGAAGAACCAGGGCCGGTTGATATTTTCTTTGTAGGATTAAATCCTGGTAAAGATGAAGTAAAATTTGATAAACCATTTGTAGGTAAATCAGGACTGTTCTTAAGACAGAAAATTGCAAAGATAGAAAATATTAAATGGGTTATAACTAACGTAATATTATGTCATACTAGAAATGAAAAAGATATTAGAAACCCAGATGATGTAATCGAAAGATGCAGACAATTAGTTGCTGAAATAGCATCTGCGTTTCCTTCTAAAATCTACGTACCGTTAGGATCAAAAGCAGCTAAGTCTATGCAATTAACTGATAATATAACACAAATTTCAGGTAAAAAATTTGTATCAGAATATTATACAATTATTCCCTTAATTCATCCATCAAGCGCCGTTAATTACGGTCAAATCGATAAATTTAACGAAAATTTCAAAACTATATATGATATATTTAAAACTAAAGAAGAAGTCAAGAAAAAAGATGAACAAGTCATTGAAAGTTCTATTGAATCAGAAGATTTAACCCTATTTGATATTAAAGAATTAAATGAAAAAATACTAAAAATATTCATCGATAAAAACGGAAGAAAAAGATATATTCTAGAAGACAACATATTCACATTTTATGTAAAGTTAGGAACTTGGAAGGAGTGTTCTCAAATAGAAGATAAAGTTGACCTGAAAGTAATAATTCCAGGACATTTAAAGTCTGCCATACTCAAAAGAGTTAAAGATACTTTAAATCAAGCAAAGGAGATAGTGTAAATGTGGACATTTATACAAAAAGACGATATTGATAAATTTATAAAAGCTTATCCAGGACTTTCAGACTTCTTTAGTGATTTATGTCTATATGAAAACAATGGAAAAATTTATCTTCCAAGATTATTTTATAAACACTATCCAAACTACAC